>DAHVRS010000308.1 GCA_027322375.1 Brachybacterium sp.
AGTCGAACAGCTGCACGGCGGACGCACCGGAGAGCACCTGGGCGCGCAGGAAGCGACCGGAGAGCTCCGCGACCCAGGCGGCGAGGCGCGCCCACAGGTCGGGGCGGGAGCGCATGAGCGCGCGGGTGCGCAGATGGTCGCGGCTGGGACCGCCCTCGACCATGTAGCTCGCGACGGTGAACGGAGCGCCCGCGAAGCCGATCAGCGGGGTGGTGCCGAGCTCGGCGACGGTCAGGCGCACCGCCTCCCGGATCGGGTCGAGCGCGGCCTCGTAGTCATCGCCGAGGACCGGCAGGGCGTCGATGTCGGCCTCGGTGCGCACCGGGTGGTCGAAGACGGGGCCCACGCCGGGGCGGATCTCGACCCCGAGCCCGGCCTGGCGGGCGGGCACGACGATGTCGGAGAAGAAGATGCCGGCGTCCACCTTGTGACGGCGGACGGGCTGGACAGTGATCTCCGCAGCCATCTCCGGCAGCACGCACGAGTCGAGCATCGTGGTGCCCTCGCGCAGGGCCCGGTACTCCGGCAGGGAGCGGCCCGCCTGTCGCATGAACCACACGCTCGGTGTGGAACCCCTCACTCCTCGGAGCTCGTTCAGGAGGGAGGCGTCCGCCACTCCGCCCTCGGCGACGGGGCGCTGCGCGGGGTGCTCCGCGGGCAGTGCCGGGGACCCCTCGGAGGGGTCTGCGGAGGGGGTGCGGAGGGGCTGTGCAGCAGTGGTGGCGAGCCCGGGGCCTGCGCTGTTCCCGGGAGCTGACACGTGTCGCGACGATTCTGACACGTTGTCGGCAAAAGTGGGCTCTGACATGGGGTTCTGGTTCATGACACCTCCATTGTGCACATGGTCTGTGGGAGGGGTCTGCGAGCCCCTGGGCACCTCAGGCCACGTGCCTACACTGAGGATCATGCTCGCTGCTCTCCGTGCCTCCCACGAGCACCTCGATCTCGAGGTGCTCGATGCCCTGACCCGTGGCGCGGACACCCTCGGAGAGGTGCTCGACACCCTCCAGGCCGAGCGCACCGCCGCGACCGGTGCCGCGCCCGTGATCGCCGGGCAGGTCGTGGTGAGCACCTGCAACCGCCTCGAGATCTACCTCGACACCGACCGCTTCCACGAGAGCGTGGACCTGGTCCTGGACGCCGTCTCCCGCACCAGCGGGCTGGACCGCGAGGTGGTGCCGCTCTGCTTCGAGGCCGCGATGGACGGTCCCGTCCCCACGCACCTCTACGAGGTCACCTCGGGCCTGCGCTCCCTGGTGCTCGGCGAGGCGGAGATCGCCGGGCAGGTCCGCCAGGCCTTTGAGACCGCGCGCCGCGCCGGCCGCACCACCTCGATGCTCCACGACCTCTTCCAGCACGGCTTCCGCTGCGCGAAGTCGGTCGCGACCCGGGCCCCCGTCGGCGCGGCTGGTCGCAGCGGTGCCGCGGTCGCGGTAGACCGTGCGGAAGCTGTGCTCGGCGGCCTGACCGGCCGCTCCGCGCTCATCGTCGGCACCGGTGCCTACGCGCGGCTGGGACTTGCCGAGCTGGTGCGCCGCGGCGTGAAGGACATCCACGTGTTCTCCCCCTCGGGCCGGGCGACCGGCTTCGCCGAGCGGCACGGGGTGGGCATGGTGGGCCCGACCGAGCTCGAGGCCGCACTGCGCGAGACCGACCTGGTCCTCGCCTGCTCCGGCCGCGGCACGAGCCTGTTCCCGGAGCTGTTCCTCGAGGCGGGGCCGACGGTCGTGCTCGACCTCGCCCTGCATTCGGACCTGCACCCGCTGGTGCGCCACCTCAAGGGCATCACGGTGGTGGGCCTCGCCGATCTGAAGCTCGACACCGCCGCCCATGAGGATCCGGCGCTGCACACCGCGCGCGGGATCGTCGCCGAGAACGTCGAGGCGTTCCGGATGCAGCAGGAGGTGCGGCGCATCGACCCGGCGATGGCGGCGCTGCGCCGTGAGGTGTTCGACGCGGCCGACGGCGAGATCGACCGGCTGCGCCACGATGTCTCCGCGGAGACCGCCGACCAGCTCGAGCGCTCCATCCGTCGCATCCTCGCGAAGGTCATGCACCAGCCTGCCGAGCGTGCCCGGCACCTCGCTGAGACCGGCTACGCCGACGCCTACGTCGAGGCCTTCCACACGATCTTCGGGATCGACATCTCCCAGGGCCGCTCGCTCGAGGGCGCCGACGAGGCAGGCGCCGACGGCGCTTCGGCCGACGGAGCCGACGGCGCTGCGGCATCCGAGCCGTTCGTGCCGCCCGCGGGCTGGATGCGGGCGGACCGCACCGTCCCACCGAGCCTGCGCGTGCCCGGGGCGCTGGGACCGGAGGAGGACGCCGAGCTCACCGCCGCGGATGTTGCCCGCCTGGCGTTGCGCGGCGCGCGCTGCCCGGTGCGGGCCGGAGTCGATGCGGAGCACGCTCGCAGCTGAGCTGCTGAGTCAGGGGCGCTGCAGGATCAGCGGCGGCGGAAGAGGCCGCGGCGGCGTGTCGGCGGTGCCTGCGACGGAGTCTGAGCCGGTGCGGGTGCTGGCTCGGTCGTGAGTTCGTCGGGAGCGAGCTCGTCGGGATCGATGCGCAGACCGTCCTCGTCCACCCACTCGTCCGTCCAGCCGATGTCGGACTCATCGCGCGGCGTGAAGGCGCGGCGCGGGCCCAGGCGCTCGATCACCTCATCGCGCTCGACGTCCTGCGGGGCATGGACCTTCTCGCCGCGATGCGGCACCGGGCAGGTCCAGAAGTAGGGACAGCCGGGGCAGCCCGCGGTCTCCTCGTCCGGCGTCGCCTCGCGCTGCATGCGCACGGCATCGACCTGCTGCAGCATGCGCAGCCGGGCGGCGAAGGGATCGATCTCCATGAGGAGCCCAGACTACTGCCCGGTGCCTGACTCGACGGCTCGGCTCAGGGCAGGGGCCACGTAGGATCGGGGAGCCCCGTCACGACCCTGGAAGGCCCCCTCGATGAGCACCCCGCAGCAGCGAGTCCACGACGCCACCCGCGCCCTGCTCGACCTGCTCGAGCACGGGGAGTCCGTGAGCCCGGAGGCGATCGAGCTGCGCTCCGAGCTCGCCGAGGCGACCGCCGAGGCCGGGCACATCGAGGACGCCTACTACCAGGTCGAAGAGCTCGCGAAGGACGCCCTGCGCGAGTACGGCGCGGAGCATCCCGCCGCCGTGCGCGCCCAGCAGGCGCTCGATGCCGTCACCGCGATCGGCGAGGCTCACCAGGCAAAGCCCGACTCCTCCAGCTGACGGCCCAGCTCCCCGCCCGTGCTGCGCATGTAGGTGGCGCTGATGTGGTGCCGATCCAGGAACACCCACGTGTTCCCGATCAGCGGCCGGCACTCGTGCTCAGGGCACAGCACCGGGAGCAGATCCGCGGCATACAGGGTCCCCGGCGTCTCCGTCACGCTGATCTCGGCGAGCCGTGAGGCGTCGGTGCGCTCCACGGGCAAGTGCGTGGGATCCAGCGGGGTCGTGCACTCCTCCGGGGTGCCACCCGCATCGATGCAGTCGTTCGGCTCCTCGGCCGCGCGGGGCGCGGTGCGCAGGGCGACGACGTCGATGCCGAGCCCGAGCAGCTCCGGCACCTCCTCGTCCAGCACCGGGCTGACCGTCTCCGGGCCCACACCGCGGTACACGGTCGAGGTCACCATCACGGCCTCGGGCT
>DAHVRS010000333.1 GCA_027322375.1 Brachybacterium sp.
CGGGCGATGTCTCGGGGTGCGCGGCCGACGGGGGCCCGGTCGGTGCGGCGGGGGCCGCCCTCATGTGACCGGCTCCGTCCCGAACACCTGCGCCCGCAGCGGAGCGATGTCCACCGCCTGTCCCGTCCGGGCGGAGTCCTGCAGCGCCATCGCGCCGAGGGCCGCGTCGATGCCGTCGGCGAGACCGGCCCGGGGGACGCGGTCCTCGCCGGCCGCCGTGCGCCAGAAGGTCTCCGCGAGGACGGCGTCGCCGCCCTGGTGGCCGCTGGGGCCGGTCTCGACGTGCTCGTGCTCGCGGGTGCTCCCGGAGCCGCCGGCGGGGTCGGGGAAGGACAGCTCGATGCTCTGCGCCCCCAGATCGCCCTCGAGCAGGCCCTCGGTCCCGAAGATCCGCAGCCGACGGGTCGAGCGGGGCTGGGCCATGACCGCGGTGAACGTCGCGAGGGTGCCGGAGGCGAACTCGAGCGTGGCGACCTGTCGGTCGGGCAGGCCCGACGGGGCGTAGGGGGAGTGCTGCACCCTCTCGCGCAGCACCTCCTTCGCCGTGGCGTCCCCGAAGTCGATCTCCCCGGTGCCGGCGGCGGGGCGGAAGCGGGGCAGCTGCTCCTGCTCGGGCCGCGGGCGGAAGGCGAGCGCGGAGGCCATCGAGTGCACCCGCACCAGGTGGGAGTCGAGCACGTACCCGAGCACGTCGAGATCGTGGCAGCACTTCTCGAGCATCCAGCCGCCGGAGCGGGACACGTCCTGCCGCCAGCCCTGGTACTGGACCATGGTCAGCCCGGTGCCGAGGTTCTCGTCGGCCTGGACGGCGAGGATCTCCCCGAGGCGGCCGGAGCGGACGATCTCCCGCACCCGCTCGTAGAAGGGCGTGTACCGCAGCACGAACCCCACGGCGGTGCGGCCGGCGGGGCGGGCCTGCTCGGCCTGCCACAGCGTGCGGAGCCCGTCGACGGTCGTGGCGACGGGCTTCTCGACCAGGAGCGGGAGCCCGCGCTCCATCGCCGCGACCGCATAGGGCACGTGCTGGTCGTTGGGGGTGGCCACGACCACGGCATCGAGCTCGTGATCGCGCAGCATCGCGAGCCCGTCGTCGAGGAGCTCCGGCCGCGCGGCGAGGCGATCCGAGGGCTCGCCGAGCGGAGCCGAGGAGCCGACGACGAGTTCGGCGAACGCCTGACGGCGGGCGGGGTCCGGGTCGGCGATCGCGGCGAGCCGTACCGACCCCGCCATATCGTTCGGCACGTTACGGAAGTAAGGGGCCGCCCGCTGCCCCGCTCCCACCAGGCCGGCTCGCACGGCCTGTCCTCCAGTAGTCCCTTTGATCATGGCATTCGGACCTCGCATCTGGTGCCGATGGGATGCGCGATCAAGCTGCCGCATCCACTTACGTAAGGATGTGGCTAAAACCTAGGAGTGCGGTCAGGGGGTGTCAACCCCTTCGGGAGGGCGGTTTCGGGCCGACCAGGGACGACGCCCGAGGGGGCCACGCAGAGTTCTTCCGGGCGTCACCTGCAGGAGAACCGCCGTTCAGCGCGGAGAACCCGCGCGAGACGGACCCGCGACGGGCGGCCTCTCCCGTCGGGCCTTCGTACCGAGCCCTTCCGTCGGGCCTTCGTCCCGGCCGTTGCAGAGTTGGTGGACCGACCCCGTTGACACCCCAACTTCGCTACATCTGGCCGAGGGCGGGCGCCGGGCGTGGAACAACAACGCGCCCGGCCGAGCGGCCGGGCGCGTTGCGGAATCGTGAGTCGTGCGTCAGCCGTGCGACGGTTTGTCGCGGCCCCGGGGCGGGCAGGTGGCCCCGGCGTCCCGGCCGAACAGGCGGTGCGGGGCCTGCTCCTCGAAGACCTTCGCCGCGTGCAGCGAGTCCACCTCTCCCACGACGGGGTTCGGCTGGTGCGTGGCGCGGGTGCCGCCGTAGAGGGACAGCAGGTTCATCGCGACGGCGCGCTGGTTGCGGTGCCCGATCATCTTGGTGATGTGGACGCCCAGCCAGGCCGCCCAGCCCACGGCGCCGGAGAGGCCGCCCAGGATCGGGATCTCCGCGATCGCGGCGTGGCGGCCGATCGTGGCCATCGTGCCGAGGTCCAGGTAGGAGAACTTCTTGCGCGGCTTGTGCGCGACCTCGGCGGCGATATTGCGGGCCGCGGCCTCACCGGTCTGGATCGCGGGCTGCGCGAGCTGGGGGAGGGCCTCGTCCTGGCCGGCGATGTCCCCGGCCGCGTACACGCCGGGGAAGCCCTTGACCTGCAGGTAGTCGTCGACGGCGAGGCGGCCGCGCTTGTCCTGCGGCAGGCCCCAGGTCTTCACCTTCTCGTCGATCGCGACGCCGGCGGCCCAGATGGTGATGTCGGATTCGAGGATCGAGTCGTCGTCGAGGACCACATGGTCGTAGCCCACGGACTTCACGCCCTTGCCGAGCTGGAGGGTGACGCCGCGGTCGCGCAGCTCGTCGGCCGCGTACTGGCGGTACTTGGTGCTGAACTCCTTGAGCAGCTCGTCACCGCGCTGCACCACCGTGATCTGCAGTGTCCCCGGATCCATCTCGGGATAGAGGATGTCCAGCTCCTGCATGCGGAAGTCGGCCAGCGCCCCGGCGATCTCCACGCCCGTCGGCCCGCCGCCCACGATGCACACGTGGAGCTTGTCGTGGGTGCCCACCTCGCGGGTGGAGCGCTCGAGCTCGGAGAAGATCCGGTCGCGGATCGCGAGGGCCTGGGCACGCGTGTACATCGGCATCGCGTGCTCCTCGGCGCCCTCAGTGCCGAAGTAAGTGGTGGTCGCGCCGCTGGCGATGATGAGGTAGTCGTAGGCGATCTCGTGGCGGCCCTTCTGGCCCTCGTCCAGGCACACCACCTTGCGCTCGGGATCGACCTGCTCGACCTCGCCCTGGCGGTAGCGCATGTTCGGGACCTTGAGGGAGAGCCCGCGCAGGAACATCGTGACGTCGCCCGGGTTCAGGCCCGCGGTCGCGACCTGGTACAGCAGCGGCTGGAAGGTCTTGTAGACGTTCCGGTCGATGAGGGTGACGCGCACGCGTGCATCCCGCAGCGCCCTGACGGCGTGAGCGCCGGCGAAGCCGCCGCCGAGGATCACGACGTGCGGCCAGCTCGCTCCGTCTTTCGCCGGGACGGTAGGGCGACGGGTCAGGAACGGCATCATCATGCGGGGACTCCTAGGTCGGCGCGTCGTCCGACGGGACGCGGCGGGTGGCCGGCCGGGTCGGGCGCCGCGGTCGTCGTGGGGAGGGGAGCGGCGGTCTGTGCGGGCTGCGGGCGGTGCCGGGAGCGCCAGGCGGGCCGGTGTCCGGGAGTCGGGGCTGGCTGCGCGGGCGGGGCACCCCGGTCCGTCCGGAGTCCTCGCCGATGCTACCCACTTCGGGCGCGCACGGCACGGGTGGGGAGCCGGGCTCTGCCACGGGTCACACCTCCGGGAGGCTCCGGGTGGCGGCTGGGCCCCCAGACAGCTGGAGTAAAAGTTGGATCGGCGCCCCGTAAAGAGCGGGCCAAGGGTGCTGGAAGGGCGTCTCAGCAGGATGAACGCTGGATGACGGTTCGGTACCGGATTCCCGAAACCGGGGGCCGACGCGCCCCGGATGAGGTGTGATGACCAGGCGCACACGCGCGCTCACTTCCTCTGCTGTCCTCCCCGTCTCCCTCCCCTCGCGTCCAGGAGCCCGTTCCATGCCCGTCCTCCACGTCCGCCGCGTCGCCCGTGGGGCGGCCGTCGGCCTCAGTGCCGCCGCCCTCGCCTTCAGCGCCGCGATCATGCCGCTCGGCGCCGCCGCGGCCGAGCCCGGCCAGACCGTCACCCTCCTGGGCTTCAACGACTTCCACGGCGCGCTCGACAGCGCCGATGACTTCGCCTGCACGATCACGACCGCGCGCACGGGCGCGGACCGCAGCGTCCTGATCTCCTCGGGCGACAACGTGGGCGGCTCCGCCTTCGTCTCCGCGGTCGCGAACGACGAGCCGACGATCGACTTCCTGAACGCTCTCGAGGTCGACGTCACCGCGATCGGCAACCACGAGTTCGACCAGGGCCAGAACGATCTGAAGAACCGCATCGAGACGCGGACCGACTTCCCCGACCTCGCCGCGAACGTCGCCAAGGCCGACGGCACCCTCTTGAGCGAGGCGTACACCGTCCTCGAGGTGGACGGGGTGAAGGTCGCCGTCGTCGGCGCGGTCACCACGAAGACCGTGAGCAAGGTCAGCCCCGTCGCGATCGAGGGCCTCGAGTTCCTCGACCCCGTCGACTCGGTCAACAAGGCTATCGACGACCTGAACGCCAACGGCCCCGACTACGACGTCCTCGTCGTCTCCTATCACGAGGGCGCCTCCGGCAGCGGCGAGGTGGGCTCCCCGCCCGCCAACAACGACCCGATCTTCGACAAGATCGTGAACGAGACCTCCGCGGAGGCCGACGCGATCTTCAACGGCGACTCCCACCGCACCTACGCCTGGAACGCCAGCGTCCCCGGCCAGGACGGCGAGGTCCGCCCGATCATCCAGACCGGCGCGAGCGCCGCGAACATCGGCTCGGTCACCCTCGAGCTCGGCGACGACGGCGACTGGGACGTCGTCACCGGCAGCACCACCCTGCTGCCCACCGAGGACGCGGACCTCGCCGCCTGCGCGGGTGATCCCGTCTACGACGCGGCCACCGATGTCTCCGATGCCGCGATCGCCGAGGCCGAGGTGCTCGGCGCCGTGCAGGTCGGCTCCATCGAGGGGGACATCACCACCTCCTGGAACGATGAGAAGGCCACCTACGTCGACGGCGTGCGCGTGCCGCTGACCGAGGTCGGCGACCAGGCGACCACCAAGGGCGACGACCGCAGCCGCCACTCCGCAGCCGGGGACATGCTCGCCGACTCGATGAAGTGGTACCTCGAGGACTCCGGCAAGGCGGGCGAGCACCCCGTCATCGGCTGGATGAACCCCGGCGGCATCCGCGCCGAGCTGTGGGAGGAGGCCGCGGGCGCCGAGGGCGACGGCGTCGTCACCTACGCCGAGGCCAACAACATGCTCCCCTTCGGGAACACCCTGTACACCGGTGAGGTCACCGGCGCGCAGTTCGTGCAGATGCTCGAGGAGCAGTGGGCGCACGACGGCTCCGGCCGCTTCCTCGCCTTCAGCGCCTCGGCGAACATCGAGTACGTCTTCGACAGCACCGCGCCCGAGGACCAGCGC
>DAHVRS010000416.1 GCA_027322375.1 Brachybacterium sp.
CGACCTTGTAGGCGTAGCGATACGCGCCCTGGATCACCTGACCCAGCTCCGACTGCTGCGCCGTGAGCACCCTGGCCGGGTTCGCTCCGTCGGTGAGCAGCGTGTCGATTGTCGGGTGGTAGTCGGTGAGGAGGCGGGCGAGCTCGCCGGGGCGGTCCGGGACGAGCACGACCACGGTCGCGAAGGCGTCGACCGAGCCGCCGTGCTTGCCGGGGATGCGGCGCACGCCGCGATTCCCGTCGGCGATGAGCGAGGCGAGCGCCCGGCGCGAGCCGACCGCGGGATCGGGGTCCCCGCGCATCGAGTCGAGCGCCTCGAGCACGTCGTCCAGCCGCGAGCGGACCGAGGTGAGCACCTCGGAGACCGCGGCGGCGTTCGCGCCGAGGATCTCGACCCACAGCCGCGGGTCGGAGTCGGCGATGCGGGTGGTGTCGCGCAGTCCCTGGCCAGCCAAGCCCAGTGCGACCTCCGCAGGATCCAGCAGCGTGGTGGCGAGCAGGCTCGAGAGGACCTGCGGGACGTGGGAGACGTGGGCGACCGCGGTGTCATGCTCGCGGGCGGACAGCACGACGGGCACGGAGCCGATCTCGGTGGCGATGCCCTTGAGCATCGAGACGGCGCCTGGCCGGGTGGTCTCGTGCGGGACGACCACGAAGGGGCGACCCTGGAACAGGTCGGCGCGGGCGGCGATCACACCGGAGACCTCGCGGCCGGCCATCGGGTGTCCGCCCACATAGCGGGTGAGCGCCTCTTCGTCCACCAAGGACGTGACGCCCCGGAGGACGATGTCCTTCACGCTCGCGACGTCGGTGACGATCGCCTCGGGCCATCGCGTCAGGGCATCGGCGATGAGGTGCGCGGCGACGTCCGGCGGGGCTGCGACGACCACGAGTGCGGGCGCGGGATCCTCGGGACCGGCGACCGTGCCCACGCCCAGCTCGACCGCGAGCGCGCAGGTGCCCGGGGAGACGTCCTCGACCTGCACGGCGACGCCGGCGCGGCGCAATGCGAGGCCGAGCGAGCCGCCGATCAGTCCGGTGCCGATGATCCGCACCGGGGAAGGGACGAGGCCGCTCACAGTCCCACCTCCGCCATGAGGGTGCCGAGCTCGCGGTCGGTGAGGGGGCGGGTCGCGCCGGGGGCGAGGTCGCCGAGGAGCACAGGACCGATGCGGGTGCGTATGAGCGCGGTGAGCTCGAAGCCCTGGGAGGCGAACATCCGCCGCACGATACGGTTCCGGCCCTCGTGGAGGGTCACCTCGACCACGGCCTCGCGACCATCCTGGGCGAGGACCCGGGCGCGGTCGGCACGGGCGGGCCCGTCCTCGAGCTGGACGCCCTCACGCAGCGCCTTGACCAGGCCGCGGGGCGGGCCGCCGGGTGCGTCGAAGCGGCACACGTAGGTCTTGTCCACCTCGAAGCTGGGGTGGGTGAGGCGGTGGGCGAGCTCCCCGTCGTTGGTGAGCAGGAGCAGCCCCTCGGTCTCGTAGTCGAGCCGGCCCACGTGGTAGAGCCGCTGAGGGTGGTCCCTGGTGAACTCGGTGAGGTCGCGCCGCCCCTCGGGGTCGCTCATCGCCGAGACGACCTTGCGCGGCTTGTTCAGCACCAGGGTGACCTTGGTGTCATCCAGCTGCAGGCGGCGCCCGTCGACGTGCACGACCTGGCTCGCGGGGTCGATGCGCACGCCCTGCTCGTGGACGACCTCGCCGTCCACCCGGACGCGGCCGGAAGAGATCAGCGCCTCGCAGGCGCGGCGCGAGCCGAAACCCGCACGGGCGAGGACCTTCTGGAGCCGCTCGCCGTCGGCCTGGTGGATATCGGCGCTCTCGCCGCCACCGGCCGACGGGGCGGGCATCGGGGCGCCCTGCTCGTCGCGCAGCCGGACCCGCTTCGGCGGGGTGAAGGCGCTGCGCCGACGGGGACGCTTCCGGGCGGCCATCAGGCCGCCGCGCCTCGGGAGATCAGCTCCCGGGCGAGCTGCCGATAGGCCGCGGCGCCCTTGTTCGAGGAGGCGAAGGAGATGATCGGCTCCGCCGCGACGGAGGCGTCGGGGAACTTCACGGTGCGGTTGATGGTGGTGTGGAAGACCTTGTCCGGGAACGCCTCGACGACGCGCTGGCACACCTCGCGGGCGTGCAGAGTGCGCGGGTCGAACATGGTGATGAGGATGCCGTCGAGCTCGAGGCGCGGGTTGATGCGGTCCTGGACCTTCTCGATGGTCTCGACCAGCAGCGCCACACCGCGCAGCGCGAAGTACTCCGCCTCCAGCGGGATGATCACGCCGTGGCTCGCGGCGAGGGCGTTGACGGTGAGCAGGCCCAGCGAGGGCTGGCAGTCGATGATGATGACGTCGTACTCATCGGCCACAGGGCGCAGCACGCGGGCGAGCGCCATCTCACGGGCGACCTCGTTGACGAGGGTGACCTCCGCGGCGGAGAGGTCGATATTCGCCGGCAGCACGTCGAGGTTCTCGGTCTCGGTCTCCTGGATCACGGTGCGCACGTCGTGCCCGCGCTCCATGAGCAGGTTGTAGACGGTGACGTCGAGGTCGTAGGGGTTCACGCCCGTCCCGGCGCTGAGCGCGCCCTGTGGGTCGAGGACCACCAGCAGCACGCGGCGGCCCAGTTCGGCGAGAGCGGCGCCGAGGTTGATGACGCTCGTGGTCTTCCCGACCCCTCCCTTCTGGTTCACCATCGAGATGATCCGCGCGGGCCCGTGGCCGTCGAGCGGGGCCGGCTCCGGAAGCTCCGGCATCGGCCGGCCGGTGGGGCCGAGATCGATGTCCAGCTGCTGGGAGGAGTGTCGGCTCACGTCGTAGTCCTGTCGTCGGCGTCGTGGGAGTCTCGTGGGGCGGTCGGCTCCGTCGTGGGGCCGGAGGTTCTCCGGGTCCAGTCCGGGGAGCGACGGCTGCGGGGCACCGGCCGCTCGTGCACGACGGCCAGCACGGGCAGGCCGTGCAGGGGGCGTCGTGCCGGACAAGTCTAAGCCCCTCGCCGAGCGCGGGGGTGGGCGCCCGCGTGCGCCTCGCGCAGCGAATCGACGGTCACCTGCGTGTAGAGCTGCGTGGTGGTGACCGAGG
>DAHVRS010000428.1 GCA_027322375.1 Brachybacterium sp.
CCGTGACGGTGAAGACCCGCAAGGGCGTCGACGACGTGCACCTGACCTATCGCGATGCGGGCCTCATCGCCCAGGAGGTCGGCGCGGCCGCGATCACCCTCCACGGGCGCACTGTCAAGGAGCAGTACTCCGGCACGGCCGACTGGACCTCGGTCGCGGACCTCAAGGAGACCGTCACCGACATCCCCGTGCTCGGCAACGGCGACGTCTGGTCCGCGGAGGATGCGCTGCGGATGATGGACGAGACCGGCGCGGACGGCGTCGTCGTGGGCCGTGGCTGCCAGGGCCGGCCGTGGCTGTTCGCGGACCTCGCCGCCGGCTTCTCCGGCAGCGCCGAGCGGGTCCGCCCGGGCCTCGCCGACGTCGCCCGGATCCTGCGCCGCCACGCGGAGCTCCTCACCGAGTTCTATGAGAGCGAGGATCGCGGCGTCAAGGATCTGCGCAAGCACGTGGCCTGGTACTTCAAGGGCTACCCCGTGGGCGGCGACATGCGCAGGCGGCTGGCGACCATGGAGTCACTCGCGGACCTCGACGAGAAGCTCTCCGAGCTCGACCTCACCGCCCCCTACCCGGGCGCGGACGTCGAAGGACCCCGCGGCCGCACCGGCCATCCCCGCAACGCCGTGGTGCCCAGCGGCTGGATGGACTCCCGCGCCCTCAGCGAGGAGCACCGCAGCCGCCTCCACGAGGCCGAGCTGGACATCTCCGGAGGCTGATCGATGACCACCCCCACCCCGGCCGTCCCGCCCGCCGGGTACACCGCCCACGACCTCGAGCGCTTCGTGCCCGAGCCGCCGAAGTCGCAGGCCCGCACCCCTTTCCAGCGCGACCGTGCCCGGGTGCTGCACTCCTCCGCCCTGCGTCGCCTCGGCGCGAAGACCCAGGTGCTCGGCGCGGGCTCGAACGACTTCGTGCGCACCCGCCTCACGCACTCCCTCGAGGTCGCCCAGGTGGGCCGGGACATCGGTGCCGAACTCGGCTGCGACCCGAACATCGTCGACGCCGCCTGCCTCTCCCACGATCTCGGCCACCCGCCCTTCGGCCATAACGGCGAGAAGGTCCTCGACGATATCGCCCGTGACTTCGGCGGCTTCGAGGGCAACGCCCAGACCCTGCGCCTGCTCACCCGGCTCGAGCCGAAGGTGGTGGGGGAGGATCGCCCCTACGGCCTGAACCTCACCCGCGCCTGCGTGGACGCGGCGATCAAGTACCCCTGGGCGCGCGGCGAAGGACCCGACCCGGCCTCGCCCAAGTTCGGCACCTACGCCGACGACGCCGGCGTCTACGCCTGGGCGCGCGAGGGCGCGATCGAGGGGCGGCAGTGCTTCGAAGCGCAGGTCATGGACCTCGCCGACGACGTCGCCTACTCCGTCCACGACATCGAGGACGCCATCACCGGCGGCACCCTGAACCTCGCACAGCTGCGCGACCCGATGGAGCGTGCCGCAGCCCTGTACGTCGTCCAGGACTGGTACATGCCCGATGAGAGCCTGGACGCTCTCGACGAGGCGCTGCAGCGGCTCGAGCGCGAGGCGTACTGGATGAGCTCCTTCGACGGCTCGATGCGCTCCGCCGCCGCGCTGAAGGACATGGCCAGCCAGCTGATCGGCCGCTTCACCCGCTCCGCGATCACCGCGACCCGGGCAGAGCACGGCACCGCACCGCTGTCCCGCTACGGCGGGGACGTGATCGTGCCGGAGGAGACGCACCTCGAGATCGCCGTGCTCAAGGGCCTCGCCGCCGCCTATGTCATGTCCTCCGCGTCGCAGCAACCCGTCTACGAGGCGCAGGAGGAGATCATCCGCGACCTCTACTCGCGGCTGTGGCACACCGGCACCCAGCATCTCAGCCCCCTCTTCGCCGAGCTGTGGCACCTGGCGAGCGATGACGACGCCCGCCGCCGCGTGATCGTCGACCAGATCGCCTCCTACACCGACGTGACCGCCCGGCGCCTGCACGAGGTGCTCTACGACCGCACCCTCACCCACGTCACCGCCGCGGACATGCCGCTGCCCGGCCTCGGATCGGAGCTCTGAGCGGGTGGCCCAGGGACTCATCCGACGCGCCGACGTGGACCTCGTGCGCGAACGCTCCCGCCTGGACGAGGTCGTCTCCGAGCACGTCACGCTCCGCACCGCCGGGATCGGCTCGATGAAGGGGCTGTGCCCCTTCCACGACGAGAAGACCCCCTCCTTCAACATCCGCCCCCAGCTGGGCCACTGGCACTGCTTCGGCTGCGGCGAGGGCGGGGACGTGATCTCCTTCGTCCAGAAGATCAACCACCTCAGCTTCGTCGAGGCCGTCGAGATGCTCGCCGGCCGCTACGGAGTGCAGCTGCACTACGAGGAGGGCGACGGCAAGGGCGGGGATCGCCTCGACTTCGGCACCCGGCGCCGCCTGCTGGACGCGCACGCGATCGCGGAGGAGTACTACCGCGAGCAGCTCTCCGCCCCGATCGCCGAGGTGGGACGCCGCTTCCTCACCGAGCGCGGCTTCGACCAGGCCGCCGCCGAGCGCTTCGGCGTGGGATTCGCCCCCGAGGGCTGGGACAACCTCATCGGTGTGCTACGCGGACGCGGCTTCACCGAGGAGGAGCTCACTGCGAGCGGTCTCGCCTCCCAGGGCCAGCGCGGCGTCTACGACCGCTTCCGCGGCCGGCTCGTCTGGCCGATCCGCGACATCACGGGCAAGACCATCGGCTTCGGGGCCAGGCGCCTGCTCGAATCGGACCAGGGGCCCAAGTACCTCAACACCCCCGAGA
>DAHVRS010000454.1 GCA_027322375.1 Brachybacterium sp.
TACGCGGAGCGGGACGGCGATCAGGCCTCCTTCCTCGCCTCGGCCGACGACATGGACCACTTCATCGAGTCCGTCGTGGCCACCGCCGACCACGTGCGCGCGAAGCTGAAGCGCGACAAGCGCATCATGATCAGCTTCGACGAGTGGAACATCTGGTACCAGCACCGCGCCGAGTCCCGCCCGCCCCAGGGAGACGACTGGCCCGTCGCGCCGGTCCTGCTCGAGGACACCTACAACGCGATGGACGCCGTGGTCTTCGGGAACCTGCTGATCTCCCTGCTGCGCCACAGCGACCGCGTCGCCTCCGCCTCCCTCGCCCAGCTCGTCAACGTCATCGCCCCGATCATGACCGAGCCCGGCGGCGCGGCCTGGAAGCAGACCACCTTCCATCCCTTCGCCCTCACCTCGCAGCACGCCCGCGGCGAGGTGCTCGACGTGCGCCTGGCGGCGCCGACCTTCGAGAACGCTCGCTTCGGCACCAGCTCCGCGGCCGACGCGGTCGCGACCTGGGACGAGGAGTCCGGCGACCTCGCCGTCTTCGTCGTCAACCGCGGCGCTGACGAGGAGCTCGCGCTCGAGGCGGACCTCGCAGCGTTCGGCGACCTCGTGCTCGTCGAGGCCGTGACACTGCACCACGAGGACCCCTACGCCGCGAACACCAAGGACGCGCCGGAGACCGTGGTCCCCGCCGCGAACGACACGATCGCGCTCAAGGACGGCCGGCTCATCGGCGCCCTGCCCGCGATCTCCTGGACCCTCGTGCGCCTCGCCCGCGCCGCCTGAACGGAGCATCGATGACCGACCAGAACCTGACCGGCAACCTCGCCGCCGCGCTGACCCCCACCGGGCTCGGCTCCCGCCCGAGCTCCTCCACCGGCCCCGCCGCCGCGCCCACCGACGGGCCCGCTCGCGTGGTGATCGACCTGGACCTGCCCGGTCCCACGATCTCCCGCCATATCTACGGCCACTTCGCCGAGCACCTGGGCCGCTGCATCTACGGCGGCTTCTACGTGGGCGAGGATTCGCCGATCCCGAACACCCGCGGGATCCGCAATGACGTCGTCGAGGCGTTGCGGGCCCTGCGCATTCCGAACCTGCGCTGGCCCGGCGGCTGCTTCGCCGACGACTACCACTGGAAGGACGGGATCGGCCCACGCGAGGACCGCCCCCGCATGGTCAACTCCCACTGGGGCGACATCGTCGAGGACAACTCCTTCGGCACCCACGAGTTCATGGACCTCGTGGAGCTGCTGGGCACCGAGGCGTACGTCAACGGCAACGTGGGCTCCGGGACCGTCGCCGAGATGAGCGAGTGGATCGAGTACCTCACCCGCGCCGACGACTCCCCGATGGCCTCGCTGCGCCGCCAGAACGGACGTGAGGAGCCCTGGCAGGTGCCCTTCTTCGGCATCGGCAACGAGCCCTGGGGCTGCGGCGGGACCATGCGCGCCGAGGACTACGCGGCGCTCGCCCGCCAGTACGCCACCTACGTGCGCGACCACGCCGACAACCGCGTCACCCGCATCGCCGCCGGCGCGTCCGACGATGACTATGAGTGGACCGAGGCGCTCATGCGCGCCGCGAAGAACCTCGAGCATCCGGGCGGCGAAGCCGGCCCCTACCAGGCCATCTCGATGCATTACTACACGATGTACGGCCCCTGGCAGGACAAGGGCAGCGCCACCGAGTTCACCGAGGAGGAGTGGTACCGCACCCTCTCCCGCGCCGCCCGCGCCGAGGAGCTCGTGGCCCGCCACGCCACCGTGATGGACCACTTTGACCCGCACAAGAAGATCGGGCTGGTCGTCGATGAGTGGGGCACCTGGTGGAACGTCGAGCCGGGCACGAACCCCGGATTCCTGTACCAGCAGAACACGGTGCGGGACGCGCTGGTCGCCGCGATCCACTTCGACGGCTTCCATCGCCACGCGGACCGCCTGCTCATGGCCAACATCGCCCAGACCGTCAACGTGCTCCAGGCGATGGTGCTCACCGATCCGGACTCCGGCGCGCTCGTGCTCACCCCGACGTATCACGTGTTCGCGATGAACGCCGGCCACAAGGACGCCCGAGCGCTCGCCGCCCACGTGCTGCTGCCCGAGGAGGTGCAGGAGGTCGACGGCCGCCTGCTACCGATGGTCTCCGCCTCCGCCTCGCTGCGACCAGAAGACTCCACCGCGCTGGTGTCCCTGTCGAACCTCTCGGCCGACGCGCCCCGTACCCTTGTCCTGGACCTGCGCGGCCGCGAGGTCCTCGGGCACGAGGCGACCGTGCTGACGGGGGCATCCACCGCCGCGCACAACACGCCCGAGCAGCCGGACGCCGTCGCGCCTGCGCCGCTCACCGATGTCCGCGCGCATGCGCGCGGCCTCGAGCTGAGGCTCCCGCCGCACTCCGTGGCGACGGTGAGTCTGCAGCTCGGGAACTGACCCCGGAGGGGCCGACGGACGGGCAGACCGTCGGCACCGGGTGAGGTGCCGCTCCAGCAGGGATGGAGCGGCCGACGGGCCGGGGCG
>DAHVRS010000484.1 GCA_027322375.1 Brachybacterium sp.
GGGGCCGACGGGTGCCCGCCCTGCGAGCTGGGACCCGACGTGACGGTGTGAGTCGACGGCCACTGCAATGCCCGGACACAACGGGCTTCCTGCGCGCCCGCCCTGCTCAACGAGCCGTCCGCGGCCGGGTTCGAGTACACCCACCACCAGTCCCGCAGCCTCAACGACCGCCGCACCCGGATCGCGGTCTACGACCTGGGCGGCGGCACCTTCGACAGCTCGCTCGTGGAGTCCGACGGCGGCGGCCACGTGGTGCTCGGCAGCCACGGCGTCGCCCGCCTCGGCGGAGAGGACGTGGACCAGGTCCTCCTCGACCTCGTGCTCGAGCAGGCAGGACTCACCGCGGATCCACTCGACGCCCCAGCCCTGGATGCGCTGCTCCAGGAGTGCCGCCTCGCGAAGGAGCGCCTGCTCCCGCAGACCCGCCGCATGATGATCGACCTCGGCGAGGAGCACGAGCCGGTGATCCTCCCCGTCGGGGACCTGTACACGGCCGCGGCCCCGCTCATCGCGCGCACCCTCGAGGTGATGGCGCCGCTCGTGGGTGAGCTCGACACGGACTCCGGCATCGCCGGGATCTACCTGGTGGGTGGTGGGTCCGGCCTGCCGCTCGTGGGCCGGATGCTGCGCGAGCGCTTCGGCCGGCGCGTCCACCGCTCCCCGTACCCGGCCGCCTCCACCGCGATCGGTCTCGCGATCGCCGCCGACCCCGACGCCGATGTCACCCTCTCCGACCGCCTCTCCCGCGGCATCGGCGTGTTCCGCGAGGTCAGAGGCGGGCGCGGCATCAGCTTCGACCAGGTCCTCACCCCCGACGTCCGCCTGCCCACCACCGGCACCCCCACCCGCACCTACACGGCCGCGCACAACCTCGGCTGGTACCGCGTCGTGGAGCACCCGGCGCTGGACGCGGGCGGAGAGCCGCGCGGCGACCTCGTCCCTGTCGCGGATGTGCTGTTCCCCGTCGACCCCGCCCTGCGGGAGCTCGACTCAGCGGCGCTCGCGGAGGTGGAGGTGACGCGCCGCGAGGGCGGGCCGCGCCTCGAGGAGACCTATACCCTGCACCCCTCGGGCTCGGTGACCCTGCGGATCACGGACCTCGACAGCGGCTTCAGCCGCGAGTACGGCCTCGCCCGACGCGGCTGACAGCGCGTCAGAGCTCTCACCGGACAGTGCGGCTGGCGGCGCGGAGCACCAGCTCGTCGGCCGACGGATCCCGGGGCCGACGGGGTCAGTGCGCGGCGCCGTGCTCCTCGAGCACCTCGTCGAGGATCTCCGCGGTGTCCTGCAACCGTGCGATCTGCGACTGGAGCGCCCGGCGGTGGGCGCGCAGCGCGTCCAGGCCGTCCTCGCCGCCACCGTCCCGGCCCAGCAGGAGCGGGAGCAGCGGCGAGATCTCCGCACTGCTGAGGCCCGCGCTGAACAACCGCTGCACGAGCAGCACCCTGTCTGCCGCCTCGGCGTCGTAGCGGCGATGCCCGGCGTCCGTGCGGGCCGGCTCCAGCAGACCCTGCTCCTCGTAGTACCGCAGCGACCGCGCGCTCACCCCGGTGCGTGCGGAGAGCTCCCCGATGCCGAAACGCGCGGGAGGGGTGGTGCTCTCGGCAGGGTTCACACGGGTGTCAAGCGCGGTCATGACGCCACAGTACGTCCAGGTGCTCCCAAGATCGTGCAGGTCAGGGGCGTGTCTCCGAAAATGACATGGATGTGACCTTGGGTCTGGTGGGCGGAGGCGACATGGCTGAGACGGCCAGGCTGGCGGGCTGAGCTGACGCCGATGGAAGGGACGGGAGTGGTGCCTTCAGGCATGGGTGGAGATGGTCAGCGCGGTGAGTGGGTGCGGCGCGTCGGTGCGATCAGGAAGTGCGGTCAGTCCGCGCTGTGCGTCGCGATGAGCGAGACCACCACGATCAGCAGCGCGATCGCGCCGAGGCCTGCACCGAGATAGGAGGTCGCGACTCGGTGCTCGAGGCCGCGGTCGTGCCGGCTCACCCCGAGATAGCCGAGGATCGCGGCAGCTAGGCCCGTCGGCAGTGCGAGCACGTCGCCGATGACGGGCAGGAGTGCGCAGAGCAGGGCGATGAGGCCCAGACCGAAGGAAAGGTCCCCGGGGGAGCGTCGCCCGTGGTGGGGCGGGCGGGCATCGTCCATGCACGAAGAGTAGAGGCAGTGTGGCGCGGTGTCGCGACGTGACCGACGCCCGGGAGGGGCGGAGCCTCAGGTGCACCGAAGGGCTCAGAGACGGCACCAGCAGGAACGCCCCGCGAAGCGGCCCGATATCAGGTTGCCTCACGGGGCGTGACGCGGGGAAGGCGCGCAGCTCAGGCGAGCGGGTTCTCCTGCGGGGGCAGGGCCTCGACGAGCGGGTGGTCCTTGGGGATCACGCCCATCTTCGCGGCGCCACCGGGGGCGCCTATCTCGTCGAAGAACTCGACGTTCGCCTTGTAGTAGTCGGCCCACTCGTCGGGGGTGTCGTCCTCGTAGAAGATCGCCTCGACGGGGCAGACGGGTTCGCACGCGCCGCAGTCCACGCATTCGTCGGGCTGGATGTAGAGCATGCGGTTGCCCTCGTAGATGCAGTCCACGGGGCATTCGTCGACGCAGGCGCGGTCCTTCACGTCGACGCACGGCAGGGCGATCACATAGGTCATCGGGCGAGGTCCTCCCGGACGGTCACCGCCGCGGGGACTTCCCGCGGTGTCCCCAGCACCGTAGGATCTCAAGTGCACTTGAAGTCAAGGCCTGAGTGGGGAGATGCGATGAACGCGGCGCACGAGCCCGAGGAGCTCCTCACGATCGGGGAGATGAGTCGTCGCACCGGCGTCGCTGCGAGCGCCCTGCGCTACTACGAGGAGCTGGGCCTGATCGGCTCGGTCCGCACCTCCGGGAACCAGCGTCGCTACGCGCGGCACATGCTGCGCCGTGTCTCGCTCGTCTCGGTCGCCAAGCGCCTCGGGATTCCGCTGGCCGACGTCGGCGCCGCCTTCGGCGACGTCCCCCTGGACAGCACTCCCTCCCATGCTGATTGGCAGCGGGCCTCCCGCCGCTGGCGGCGCACCCTCGAGGAGCGGCGCCGCGCGATCGAACGGCTCGAGCATGAGCTGACCGGCTGCATCGGCTGCGGCTGCCTCTCGCTGAAAGCCTGCGCCCTGCTCAACCCCGACGACGCACTTGCTGCGACGGGCGCTGGCCCCCGCCGCCTCGAGGACGTGCTCGAGGACGACGGTGATGACGAGGGCGATGCGGCGGAGACGCTCGGGGGCGGTCTCCCGCGGGTCGACGGGTCCGTACGTGGCGCAGGATGACGGACGGGCTTGCTCTCAAGGGCGCTTGAAGTTCTAGGGTCGAGGCAACAACTCGTTGAAAGGACGATCCACATGGCGGACTACACGCTTCCTGATCTCGACTACGACTACGGGGCGCTGGATCCCTCGATCTCCGGCAAGATCATGGAGCTGCACCACTCCAAGCACCACGCGGCCTACGTCAACGGCGCGAACGCGGCGCTGGA
>DAHVRS010000497.1 GCA_027322375.1 Brachybacterium sp.
GGGGCCCTGCCCGTCGCGCTCGCGCACAGCGTCCCGCTGATCCGGGACGTGGCCGAGGGTGAGGTCGTCACCTGGGACGACGTCGAGATGGTCGATGGGATGGAGACCGTCCTCGAGATGCGCCGCCGCACCGAGGCCCTCATCGTGAAGGCCGAGGAGCCTGCGACCGCCTGAGCCCCAGCTGCCGACAGGGCGGCACCTCCTGGCGGGGGTGCCGCCCTTGGTGCGTTCTGAGGGGCCGACGGACGCTTCGCGTCGATGTTCACTCTGCGGGCACTGTTCAACGTCCTGGAACATCGCGGAATGCTGAACACCCGTGCGCGGCTCAGCCTGCTCAGCTCATGCCCGCGCCGCTCACCCCGCCCCGTCGGTCAGCGCCGTCTGCGGCAGCCAGTCCGCGCCGAGCAGCGCGGCGACGCCCGTGAGCCCCTCGGTGTCCCCGCCCACGGTGTCGCTCGCGGCGGCGATCCGTTCGACCATGACGCGGCTGACCTGCTCCTCGACGGTGTCCTCCGCGTAGGCGATGTGCCAGGGGGAGACCTGATGGTCGCGGTGCGTGCGGCCGGTGACCTGCCGGCCCGCGATCCCGGAGAAGCGCGCCTGGTGGAACAGCCCCATCCGCGGCGCGGTCGAGGCCTGGCGCCCGCCGGGCAGGGTCTCCCCAGCGTGGAGGCTGATCGAGGCGACCGTGGTGAACACGCACACCGGCGCCTTACCGGTCTGGAACCGCAGCCTCTCCTCCTCGACGTCGAAGCGGTCCCGGCCGAAGATGCGTGCGACCTCGAGGCCGGCGTCCTGGAGCCGCTCGGTGATCGGGTCCGCGGCGGTGGTCACGAACTCGACCGAACAGGCGACCTGCCGGCCCGCCTCGACCTGCTGTCCGATCCACGCGACCGTCGAGTCGACCCGGATCAGGCCCGCCTTCTGCCGGAACCGCAGCAGCGCCGCCCGACCCTTCGCGGTGTTGCGGCCGCGGCGGGCGATGTCCATCTCGCGGCAGAACTCGCCCCACTCCGCCTCGTACGCCTCGCGTTCTGCGGGCGTGAGCGTCACCGGCATGCCCGAGATCGGCACCGGCCCCCACGGCGCGGCGCGGTGCAGCATCGCGGCAGGCTCCGTGTCCTCCAGCCAGCCGCGCACCCGGGCGAGGTCCCGCGTGCGGCGGGTCGCATCGGCCGTCCAGGTTGCGCCGTAACGCCCGCGCTCGATCCCGATGCCGTGCCGTTCCAGCGCGTCCGCGAAGGTGCCGGCCGGGTCCTTCGACGAGGCCCAGCCCGTGATCTTCTCGCCCTGCGCCTGCGCGTAGGCGGGTGCGAGATAGGGCAGCTCGAGCGGGGTGTGGCCGGGCGTGGCGGTGGTCGCGATGACGAACGGCGCGGCGTCGTGCGAGCGGGTGTGCCCGGAGATCCGCGCCCACAGCTTCCAGCGCTTCGTGGTGGTGCGGCGCAGCGCGTGCGCCTCGTCCGCGATGATCACGTCCCAGTCGTGGCCTGCGACCTTCTCGAGCCGGTCCCAGGTGATCACCACCCACTCCAGGCCGCTGTCGCCGAGCGCCGTGATGGTGCGGCACCAGTGCCCGATCGTGATCGCCGCGGGCCGGTCCGCGACCACCAGCACCCGCTTCGCGCCTCGCAGGTCCCCGACGGCGGAGGCGCCGAGCACGGCGGAGATGGTCTTGCCGACGCCCGGCTCGTCCGCCAGCAGGAACATCCTCCCGCCCGCCGCCGCGCGCGCCGCGATCGCGTCGGCCGCCTCGTACTGGTTCTGCCGCGGCTCGAGCTCCTCGGCGGGCGGGGACACCGGCGCAGGGGAGCCAGGGTTGTGGAGGTTCTCGAGGAACCGTCCCAGCGTGTGCGGGCCGGGGGAGTAGGGGCGCAGATGCTCCGGCAGGCTGCGGCCCACGTGCACGTGCATCTTCACCGAGGAATGCCAGGACGCGCCCTCGACCTGCGTGCCGTAGGGGACATCGAGGA
>DAHVRS010000506.1 GCA_027322375.1 Brachybacterium sp.
GGGGCCCGCGAGCAGGCGCTGCGGGCTTTCCGCAGCGGGAAGATCGATGTGCTGGTCGCGACCGACGTCGCCGCCCGCGGCATCGACGTCACCGACGTCACCCACGTGGTGAACTGGAACTGCCCGGACGACGACAAGACCTACCTCCACCGCACCGGCCGCACCGGCCGCGCGGGCAAGAAGGGCACCGCGATCACCTTCGTGGACTGGGAAGACCTCGCGCGCTGGGCCCTCATCGCCCGGCAGCTGGGGCTCGAGTCGACCGAGGCGGTGGAGACCTACTCGACCTCCGACCACCTCTTCACCGACCTCGACATCCCCACCACCGCCAAGGGCACCCTGCCCAAGGACAAGCGCACCCGCGAGGGCCTGGACGCGGAGGAGATCGAAGACCTCGGCGGTCCGGGCTCCTCGGCGCGCACCGGGCGCGGCGACCGTGACCGGGGCCGTGACGGCGAGCGGCGCGGACGCGACGGTGAGCGTCGTGGCAGCGGCGGTCGCGGTCGTGAGGATCGCGGTGGCCGGGACGAGAGCGGCGGGCGTGAGGAGCGCAGGGGCCGGCCCCGTCGGGACGAAGCCGGCGAGGAGAGCACCTCGCGCGGAGACTCCGCCCCGCAGGACACGTCCGCGGAGGAGACCGGCGCCGAGCGGCCGCGCCGCAGCCGGTCCCGCACTCGCACCCGCCGGGTCCACGGCGAGGTCGTCGAGGGCGGCTCCTCGGAGACAGGCTCCTCCGAGTCCCGTTCCTCCGAGGGCGGCTCCAGCGAGCGCAGCAGCGGTGAGGGCAACAGCCGTCCCCGTCGTCGTCGCTCCCGCGGCGGTCGCGGCCGCGGCGGCAACGGGAACAGCAGCTCCCGCGGTGCGCAGGACGGCTGACCCCTCCCGCCCGTGACATGACAGCCCCTGCTCGATGAGCAGGGGCTGTCGTGCTGTCCGGGCTGATGCGCTGCGCGGGCCGAAGTGCGGTCCGGCTGTCAGACGGCGGGGGTCAGGGGCGCAGCACCCGGGTCCCGCTCGTGGCCCGCTCCTCGATCCGCGCGAGCATCTCCGGCGCGGTGAGGTTCTCCCCCAGCAGGTTCGGCTTGCCGGTGCCGTGGAAGTCGCTGCCCCCGGTGACGATCAGGTCGTGGCGCTGCGCGATCTCGCGAAGGCCCGCGATCTCGTTCGGGCCGTGCTCGCGGTGCTCCACCTCGAGGCCGTCCAGCCCCGCCGCGATCATCTCCTCGAGCAGCGCCAGCGGGAGCTCGTCGTCCCTGGTGACCGAGCCCGGATGGGCGAGGACCGAGACACCGCCCGCCGCACGGATCGCCCGCACCGTCTCGAAGGGAGATGGCGCGTCATAGGGGACGTAGTAGGGGCCCGAGGCGCGCAGCAGCTCATCGAACGCCGCGGAGCGGTCCGCGCTCACCCCGGCCGCGACGAGGGCGTCGGCGATATGGGGCCGGCCGATCACGGTCGTCTCCCCCGCCACCTGTGCCTCCACATCCTCCCAGCGCAGCGGATGATCCTTCGCGATCAGCTCCACCATGCGCCGGGCACGATCCACCCGGGCATCGCGCGCCTCGGCCATGGCGGCAGCGAGCTCCGAGCGGGGCGAGGGATCCACGAGCAGGGCGAGGATGTGCACGCTGCGATGGCCGTGCTCGGCGGAGACCTCGATGCCCGGCACCGCCGCGACGCCGTTCGCGGCCACGGCGGCCGGCAGCTCCGGCCACCCGGCCACGGTGTCGTGGTCGGTCAGCGCGAGCACGTCCAGTCCCGCAGTGCGCGCCTGCGCATACAGCTCTCCCACCGAGGTGGTGCCGTCGGACCACGAGGTGTGGGAGTGCAGGTCGATGCGCTGCGGCCCCGGGGAGTCTGACCTCTCACTCATAGCCCCAGGGTAGACCGCGGCGTGAGAGCATCGTGGGGTGAGCACCGACAGCACCGAGAAGACCCCCCGCACCGCGGCCGACGGCGCCGCCGGCACCAGCGAGCGGATGAAGGACCTCGCCTCCCGCGGCGACTCCCGCTCGCAGCGCCCCGACAACGCCGCCTTCCGCGAGTTCATCGCCTCCGGCTGGGACGAGACCGTCCCCGACGCCGAACGTCGCGAATCCGCCGACTTCACGCCCGCGCGCCGCGACGCCCTCGTCAGCCGCCTGCCCGCCGCGCGCCTCGTGCTGCCCGCCGGCGTGCTGAAGGTCCGCTCGAACGACACCGACTATCCCTTCCGCCCCGACACCGCCTTCGCGTACTACTCCGGACTCGGCACCGACGAGGAGCCCGACAGCGTGCTCGTCGTCGAGCCGTCTGCGGAGGACCCCAGCCGGGCCGAGGCGACCTACTTCTTCCGCCCCCGCGCCGGCTTCGACACCTCCGAGTTCTACGCCGACTCCCGCTACGGCGAGATGTGGGTGGGCCGCCGCCCCACCGTCGCCGAGGCCGCCCAGCGGCTCGGGATCGAGGTCCGCCACATCGACGAGCTGCGCGACCACCTCGCCAAGGACGTCGGCGCCCAGCTGTCCCTGACCGTCATGCCGGGTGTGGACCAGACCGTCGAGGCGATGGTCGAGGAGATCCGCGCGCAGAACGGCCTGCCCGGCGGGGACGAGGCCGAAGGGGAGAAGTCCGCGCTCAAGGAGGCCGCGAGCGAGGCCCGCCTGGTCAAGGACGCCTACGAGGTGCGTCAGATGCGCGAGGCCGTCGCCGCGACCCTGCGCGGCTTCGAGGACGTGGTGCGCCGCCTGCCGGAGGCCGTCGGCCACCCGCGCGGCGAGCGCGTCATCGAGGGCGTCTTCGCCGCGACCGCGCGCGCCGACGGCAACGGCGTCGGCTACGACACGATCGCCGCCGCCGGCGACCACGCCTGCACCCTGCACTGGACCCGCAACAACGGCGCAGTCCGTCCCGACGAGCTCGTGCTCATCGACGCGGGTGTGGAGATCGACTCCCTCTACACCGCCGACATCACCCGCACCCTCCCCGTCTCCGGCACCTTCTCCCCCGTCCAGCGGAAGGTCTACGACGCCGTGCTCGACGCGGCCGATGCTGCCTTCGCCGTCGCCCGGCCCGGGCTGCTGTTCCGCGACCTGCACACCGCCGCGATGGAGGTGCTCGCCGCGCGCCTCGAGGAGTGGGGCCTGCTGCCCGGCACCGCCGAGGAGTCCCTCGCCCCCGAGGGCCAGTGGCACCGCCGCTGGATGCCGCACGGCACCAGTCACCACCTCGGCATGGACGTGCACGACTGCGCCCAGGCGCGCCGCGAGATGTACCTCGATGCCGAGCTCGTGCCCGGCATGGTGTTCACGATCGAGCCGGGCCTGTACTTCAAGGAGAACGACCTGCTGGTCCCCGAGGAGCTGCGCGGCATCGGCGTGCGCATCGAGGACGACGTGCTCGTCACCGAGGACGGGGTCGAGAACCTCTCCGCCGCCGCGCCCCGCCGCGCCGAGGACATCGAGGCCTGGATGGCCTCCCTGCAGTCGTGAGCAGCCCCGCCGCGCCGCGGTTCTACGCGGCGCGCCTGGTCGGCACCTCCGTCTTCGACCCGATCGGGGACCAGGTCGCGAAGGTCCGCGACGTGGTCGTGGTGCCGCAGTCCCGCACGAGCGCCCGCGCCGTGGGGCTCGTGGTCGAGGTCGCGGCGAAGAGGCGCGTGTTCCTGCCGATCACGCGCGTCACCTCGATCTCCCCCGGCCAGGTCATCTCCACCGGGGTGCTCAACGTGCGCCGCTTCGAGAAGCGCACCGGGGAGCTGCTGGTGATCGGCGACCTGCTGGACCGTGCGGTGACGCTGCACGACGGGACCGGCGAGGCGACCGTGCTGGACATCGCCCTGGACCAGAACCGGCACCGCGACTGGGAGGTCTCGCGCCTGCACGTGCGGCGCCGGCGCAAGGGCGGCTCGCTCTCCCGCCTGGTCAGCCGCGGCGAGACCCTCACCGTGGAGCTCAGCGCCGTCACGGGGCTGTACGGCACCCAGGCCGAGCAGTCCGCGCACCTGCTGGCCGCCTCCTACCAGGACCTCAACCCCGCCGACCTCGCCGAGGTGATGCAGGAGCTCGAGCCCAAGCGCCGCATCGAGCTGGCCGGGGAGCTGGCCGATGAGCGCCTCGCTGACGTGCTCGAGGAGCTGCCCGAGGACATCCGCGTCGAGGTGGTCACCGGCCTGGACGCGAAGCGCGCCGCGGACGTGCTGGACGTGATGGACCCCGATGATGCCGCGGACCTCGTCCAGGAGCTGCCCGACGCGGTCGCCTCCGAGCTGCTGGAGCTGATGGAGCCGGAGGAGGCCGAGGACGTGCGCCGCCTCATGGCCTACGACGAGTACACCGCCGGCGGCATGATGACCACCGAGCCGCTCATCGTCGCGCCCGAGACCCCGGTCGCGCACTGCCTGGCGATGATCAGCCGCGAGGCGATCCACGCCGCGCTCGCCTCGACCGTGCACGTGTGCCGCTCGCCGCTGGAGACCCCGACGGGCACGCTGCTGGGCATCGTCCATTTCCAGCAGCTGCTGCGCGAGCGGCCCGACCGGCCCGTCGGCGAGATCCTCGACGCGGACAAGGTCGCCGTCCAGCCCACCGCTCCCCTGTCCTTCGTGACCCGCGAGATGGCGACCTACAACCTCGTCTCCATCCCCGTGGTGGACGATGACGGGCGCCTGCTCGGCGCGGTCACCGTCGACGACGTGCTCGACCACGTGCTGCCGGATGACTGGCGCGAGCAGGACGAGCCCCACACCACCACCGGGCAGATCGACCTCTCCGAGATCGCGCGTGCCACCTCGCGCGAGAACGAGGACGGCCCTGCCAGCACGACCACGCCCGGCTCGACGCAGGAGCGGTGAGCATGGCAGAGCACGGACCCGCCCCGCTGGACGATCCCTCGCCCCGTCGCGGCCCACTTGTGCGCAACCCCCTGCGCGGCGACGCCTTCGGACGCGGCGCCGAGGCCTTCGCGCGCATGATGGGCACGCCCGCGTTCCTCGTGGGCATGACCCTGTTCTGCGCGGTGTGGCTCACCTGGAACTCGCTCGCGCCCGAGAGCGCCCAGTTCGACCCGCGCGCCCTGAACTTCACCCTGCTCACGCTGATCCTCTCGCTGCAGGCCTCGTACGCCGCGCCGCTGCTGCTGCTCGCCCAGAACCGGCAGGACGACCGCGACCGCGTCCAGGCCGAGCAGGATCGCCAGTCCAACGAGCGCAACCACGCCACCACCGACTTCATCACCCGCGAGATCGCCTCGCTGCGCCTGGCGCTGAATGACGTCGCCACGCGCGACTTCGTCCGCAGCGAGCTGCGTGACCTGCTCGAGGAGCTCGACGAGCCGCCCGCCCCGCAGCCCGACGTCGACACCCTGCGCGCCCTGCTGCGCGAGGAGGTCGCCGCCGCGCTCGCGCAGCAGGGCCAGGCTCTCGCTCCGCAGGACTCCGCGGGTGCCGCCGCCACCGAGGCGGGAGCAGATCCCGCCACCACCGCAGGAAGGGACCGCAGTGACCACCGCTGAGAAGCCCGGCGACGACCGCGTCGCAGCCATCCACGAGGCGCTGAACGGGGTGATGGACCCCGAGATCCACCGTCCCCTCCCCGAGCTGGGGATGGTCGACTCGGTCGAGGTGGACGAGGACGGCATCGCGCGCGTGCACATCCTCGTCACCATCGAGGGCTGCCCCATGCGCGACCGCATCGAGCGCGACACCGCCGAGGCGACCGCGACCGTCCCGGGCCTGACCCGCGTGGAGGTCACCACCTCCGCGATGACCGAGGAGCAGCGGCGCGAGCTCACCACCCGCCTGCGTCAGGGCCGGCGTCAGATCCCCTTCAACCAGCCCGGCTCACTCACCCGCATCTTCGCGGTCTCCTCCGGCAAGGGCGGGGTCGGGAAGTCCACGGTCACCGCGAACCTCGCCGCCGCGATGGCGGCCGACGGGCTGCGCGTGGGCGTCATCGACGCGGACATCCACGGCTTCTCGATGCCGGGCATGTTCGGGATCACCGATCAGCCCACCAAGGTCTCCGACCTGCTCATGCCGCCCGTCGGCCATGGCGTCGCCGTGATGAGCATCGGCATGTTCGTGCCCGAGGGGCAGGCAGTGGTGTGGCGTGGCCCGAAGATGCACCGCGCGATCGAGCAGTTCGCCTCCGACGTGTTCTGGGGCGACCTCGACGTGCTCCTGCTGGACCTCCCGCCGGGCACCGGTGACGTCGCGATCTCCGTCGCGCAGCTGCTGCCCGCGGCGAAGATGGTCGTGGTGACCACCCCTCAGCAGTCCGCCGCCTCGGTCGCCGAGCGCGTCGGCTCGCTCGCGAAGTCCACCGAGCAGGAGATCGCCGGGGTCGTGGAGAATATGGCCGGGCTGACCCTGCCGGACGGCTCCGTGATGGACGTCTTCGGCACCGGCGGCGGTGACCGCGTCGCGGCGACCCTCGCCGAGGCGGTCGCGCACCCTGTGCCGGTGCTGGGCCGGATCGGGCTGGACCCTGCGCTGCGCGAGGGCGCGGACTGCGGCGTCCCGCTCGTGGTCTCCGCCCCGGACTCCCCCACCTCCCAGGCGCTGAAGGCCGTGGCGCGCTCGCTCGTGCACACGCCGCGCGGGCTGGCCGGGATGAAGCTTCCGCTGGCCGTCGCCCGCTCCTGAGCGCGGCACGACCCCTGAACACAGCACGCCCCCAGCACAACGCCCCCGTCCGGTGCTCACCGGACGGGGGCGCTGCTGTGAAAGGCGTGTGGGCTCAGGTGGCCTCGTCGTCGAAGGGGGCGCGCTGAGGGCCCTCATCCTTCGCCGAGCGGCTCGTCCCGGAGCCGGACTTCGACGTGGCCGCCGCTCCGGCGGCGGCACCGCCTGCGGCGACGCTGAGCGCCTCCTTGCTGGGCAGCAGCTCCTCGATGTCGGTGTCGCCCCAGGCCTCGCGGATGATGCGGCGCGGGTCGTACTGGCGCGGGTCGTACTTCTTGAGGTCCTCGATGGCAATGCCCATCTCATCCTCGACCGTGCTGCGCGAATCGTCCACCCAGCGTCGTGCCTGGCGCACCCATCGCACCATCTGACGCGTCACGTCCGGCAGGCGCTGGGGGCCCACAACCACCAGGAACACGATGAGCAGGACGACGAGCTCCCAGCCGCCGAGGCCCATGAATCCGGTGCCGCCCATTGTCCACCTGTCGTCGTCGAGGTCCGCTGATGCGCCGCCATTATTGCATCGCGCATGGCATGCGGTTCACAGCAGCGTCACCTGTCGTAGGATCGGCCCGATCAGCAGGTGAGCGGAGAGGATGCGCGGATGTCATCGGGAAAGGTGGCCAGCTGGGCCCATGGCGAGGAGTACGTCGACGAGTCGACGCTCTTCCCCGATGACGGAGTGCTGGCCCGCGCCCGTGAGCGCGGCTCCGAGCTGGGCGCGACGCCCGTGCTGCCGGGGGCGGGCGCGCTGATGCGCCTGCTCGCCGCGGCGGTGCACGCGCGCTCCGCGGTGGAGATCGGCACCGGCAGCGGCGTCGGCTCCCTCTATCTGCTCTCCGGGATGCACCCCGACGGCGTGCTCACCACGATCGATCCCGAGGTCGAGAACCAGCGCGCGGCGCGCGAGGCCTTCGACGAGGCAGGGATCCGCTCCCCGCGCGTGCGGACGATCGCCGGCCGGCCCCGCGATGTCGTCGGCCGCCTCACCGACCATGCCTACGACCTGGTGAGCTTCCCCGCCCACGCCCCGCACGCCCTGGACCTGCTCGAGCATGCGCGGCGCCTGCTGCGGCCCGGCGGCGTGCTCGTCATCCCGCACGCGCTCTTCCACGACCGGGTCGCGGACCCCACCGCGCGCGACGCCACCACGCAGGCGGTGCGGGCGCTGCTGCGCGCCGTCACCGAGGCGGACGATCTGGTCCCCGCGCTCACCGGCAGCGGTGACGGGGTCCTCGCTGCGGTCTCCCGCCCCCGCGCCTGAGCTCCCCGCTTCCCTGAGGCCGCAGAAGTCCTGAGGACGACGACACCCCTGAGGACGACGACAGCCCCGCACCTTGCGGTGCGGGGCTGAGGTCCGGGACGCTCTGTGCTACTTGATGACGCCCTCGAGGGCGTCACGAAGCTCGACGGCTTCCGATGCGGCGATCTCGACGACCAGACGGCCGCCCCCCTCGAGCGGGACGCGCATGATGATGCTGCGACCCTCTTCGACGACCTCGAGCGGACCGTCGCCGGTGCGCGGCTTCATAGCAGCCATGGTGCCTCCTTGATGTGTCGCCGACCTTGAGTGGCTCCCCCGGACGGGACCTCGGCCGACGCGCGTACGGTGGCCATTATCTCAGGTTCTGGCGCCGTCTCGCACGTCGACCCCGACGAGGGCGTGCCGGAAGGCCGATCCCGGCCCCGAATCTGCCCGTCGCGACCCCCACCATGAGCGCTCCGGCCAGGAGCGCGACCAGCAGCAGGAGCAGCACCATCGGGGAGATGGCGGTCATCGTCCGCTCCTCGTCACGAACGATCCCCGCCTCGTCATGAGGGGTCTCCACCGGTGATCACGAGTGGTCTCCAGCCCGTCTCACGCGGACTCCGCGCGGCTGCCCGCGGCCTCGCGCAGCACGTCCAGCGCCTCTTCGGCGGTGTCCACGATGCGCAGCAGGTCCAGGTCGCCGGG
>DAHVRS010000520.1 GCA_027322375.1 Brachybacterium sp.
GCCGGGGAGGCCGCACAGCGGGCCGAGCGCGCCTTCGCCCGAGCACAGGGCCTCGCGGGGGAGGAGGCGGTGCAGGTGCCGGTCCCCGTCGGCGGACGACTGCTGGCCGCGGAGACGCTGCTCGTGCCCTGGCGCAGCGAGAAGCCCGGGCGCCGCGAGGGACCCTGGCCGGGGGCTCTGCCGCGCCCCGTCCCCGCGACCGTGTTCCGCGAGCGGCCACCGGTGCGGCTCGAGGACGCGGCGGGGGAGCCGGTCGTGGTCACCTCGCGCGGGCTGCTCAGCGCCGCCCCGGCCCATCTGCAGGTCCTCGCCCCCGGCGCGCCCGCGCTGCAGCGCGCCGGACTGCGAGCCGGCTCCGGCTATCCCGTCCTCGCCCACGGCGCCCCCACCGTGCTCGATGAGCGCTGGTGGACCTCGGGCGGCACCCGCGCCGCCCGACTCCAGCTCGTGGTCCGCGCCGCGAGCGCCGAGGAGACCGCCGTGCTCGCCCTGTCCCGTACTGGGGACTGGACCCTGGAAGGGATGTACGACTGATGGCCCGCTGGTTCCTGGGCCCGCCCGCATGGAAGGACCTCGAGGCGATCCTCTCGGACCGTCCTGCGGAGCTGGTCGCCCCGCCGATCACCGTCGAGCACACCGGGGCACGCTCGGAGGATCCCTACCGTCCCGCTCAGCGCGTCCCGTACGCGGAGCTGCACGCCCACTCCCATTTCAGCTTCCTCGACGGCGCCTCGAGCCCCGCGGACATGGTCGAGCAGGCCGCGAGGCTGGGCCTGGATGCGATCGCGCTCGTGGACCACGACGGGCTGCCCGGCGCGGTCCGCTTCGCCTCCGCCGCGGCCGATGCCGGGATAGCGACCGTGTTCGGCGCCGAGCTCACCCTGGGCCTCGAGCCCGGCGCGGGCGCCGCCGGCACCACCCCCGTCATCTCCTCGCCCCGCACCGGCGTGCCGGACCCGGACGGGGAGCACCTGCTGGTCCTCGTGCGGGACGAGACCGGATACCGCCGTCTCTCCGCCGCGATCGCCCGCGCCCACCTGGACAGCGGGCAGAAGGCCGCACCCCGCTACCGCCTCGCCGAGCTGTCCCGCCTCGCCCGCGAAGGGCACTGGCTGATCCTCACCGGCTGCCGCAAGGGCGCTGTGACCCGTGCCGCGAGCGCGCACCTGGAAGCCGGGGACCTCGAGGCCGCCGCGCATGCCGCCGCCGAGCAGATCGCGCGCCTCGTGGAGCTGTTCGGGGCCGGGAACGTCGCCGTCGAGCTGATCGCCGGCGGCGGGGGAGAGGTCGACGAGCTGCACGACGCGCTCGCCCAGGGCGCCCGCCTGGTGCGGGAAGCGCACGGCCTGGACGAGATCTCCCTGCCGCTGGTCGCGAGCACGAACGCGCACTACGCCCGCCCCGTGGACAAGCGGCTCGCCGATGCGCATGCCGCGCTGCGGGCCGGGGTGCCGCTCGAGCAGGCCGACCCCTATCTCGCCTCCCGCCCCGCACATCTGCGCAGCGGCGAGGAGATGGCGCAGCTGCTGCCCCGCTATCCCGCCGCGATCGCACAGGCCGCGCGGCTGGGCCGGGACTGCGCCCTGGACCTGCGCCTGCTCGCCCCCGACCTGCCGCCCTTCCCCGTCCCCGCCGGGCACGACGAGGCCAGCTGGCTGCGGGAGCTGGTGGAGATCGAGGGACGCGAGCGCTACGGGCCCCGCCCCGCACCGGGCCGTCCCGAGAAGATCCCCGGGGCATGGGCGCAGATCGACCACGAGCTGCAGGTCATCATCGACCTGCACTTCCCCGGCTACTTCCTCATCGTCCACG
>DAHVRS010000522.1 GCA_027322375.1 Brachybacterium sp.
GGCTCGTCGAGCACCACGAGCGGGGCGGGGGAGAGGAGAGCGCGGGCGAGCGCGAGACGCTGCCGTTCCCCGAGGGAGATCCCGCGGCCTGAGCGGCCGAGGTCCGCATCCCAGCCCCGCTCGGCGATGACAGCGTCGAGACCGGTCGCGGAGGCAGCAGCGGCGAGCTCGTCGGCGCTCGCGCCGGGGCGGGCGTCCGCGAGGACCTCCCGCAGGGTGCCGGGTGGGAGGACGGGGCGCTGGGGGAGCCAGGCGATCTGGTCCCACAGCGAGCGCCGCGCGAGCGAGCGCACGTCATGGACGGTGCCGTCGGCCGCGTGGAGCTCGGCGCGGCCCTCGTCGGGCGCGAGCAGACCCAGCAGCACGTGCACGGCGGTGGTCTTCCCCGCCCCGGACGGGCCGGTCACGGCGAGGACGCGGCCGGGGCGCAGCGTCGCCCGGGCACGATACGGGGCGTCGCCATCGCGGGAGCGGACCGTGACGTCCCGCAGCTCGAGGGTCGAGGTCGCGAGGTCGGGAGCGGGGACGGTGCCGTCGGCGGGGACGGGCTCCTCGAGCACCGCGAACGATGCGTCGACGGCGGCGAGCCCGTCGGTCGAGGCGTGGTACTGCGCGCCGACGTTCCGCAGCGGCTGGTACACCTCCGGGGCGAGGACCAGCACCGCGAGCGCGGGCATCAGGTCCATCTCGCCGTACACGAGGCGCAGTCCGATGTTCACCGCGACCAGGGCGACGCACAGCGTGGAGAGCAGCTCGAGGACCATCGAGGAGAGGAAGGCATAGCGCAGCGAGCCCATGGCGGAGGTGCGGTGGCGGTCGCCGAGGGAGCGCACCGCCTTCTCAGGGCCCTTCTCCCGGCCGAGCGCCCGCAGAGTGGGCAGGCCGTCCACGAGGTCCAGCAGCTGCGCCCACAGCGAGCGCATGTCCGCCAGCAGCCGCTCGGAACGGCCCACCGTGAGCTTGCCGACGAGGATCATGAACAGCGGAACGAGCGGCAGCGTGAGCGTCGCGATGAGCGCACTCAGCGGATCCAGGATCGCGAGAGTGAGCAGGCACAGCGGCGTGACCGTGAGGGTCAGCAGCAGCTGCGGGACATAGCCCACGAGATAGGGGCGCAGGGCCTCGATCCCCGTCGTCGCGAGCGCCGTGAGATCCGCGCCGCGACCCGCCCCGGCCCGCGGGCCGAGCCGCGCCGCGCGGGCGACGAGCCGGCCGCGCAGGTCGCTGATCGCCGCGGTCGCCGCCCGGTGCGCAGTCGCCTGCTCGAGCAGGACCGCCCCGGCCCGCAGCGCGAGCGCGAGGGCGAGCACCAGCAGCAGTGTCGGCGCGGACTCGGGGATCGCGCGGTGGATCAGCAGCTCCGCGCCGAGATGGGCGAGGACCACCGCGGTGACGATCACGCAGGCGGCCTGGGCGAGGCCGAGCGCCACCGAGCGCAGCACGTGGCCGCGCGCCGCCCGCACGTCCCGCAGCAGGCGCGGATCCAGGGGCCCCTGGCGGCGCTTCCGCGCGGGTGGGGCCGCCTGCTGAGGCTCGGAGCGCGCGGCCTGCGTCGCGGTGCTCACTCCTGCTCGAACGCCCGTCGGTAGCCGTCCACGAGCGTGTCGCGGAGCTTCTCACCCGGAGCAGGGGAGTCCTCATCGCTGACCCGGTGACGGAATACCCGGTAGGTCCAGATCGTGTACGCGATCACGACGGGCAGCAGCACGCACAGCGCCACGAGCATGACCGTCAGCGTGTGCTCGGTGGAGGAGGCGTTGACGACGGTGAGCGAGTTCGCGATGTCGTTCGTCGCGGGCAGCACGTAGGGGAACAACCCGCCGAACAGGGTCACGACCGCGCCGGTGATCGCGAGGGTGGTCGCGGTGAACGCGAGCCCCTCCTTCCGCTTCCGCAGCAGCGGCACGACCGCCACCAGGGCGAGCGCCGCGACGGCGAGCGGGATCAGCGTGAGCAGGGTGCGGGAGTGGGCGAGCTGGTACCAGAGCAGGAAGGAGGCGCCCGCGACGATCGTCGGCCACACCAGGATCGCGGCGCGGCGGTGGGCGTCCTCGCGCAGCGGCCCGTCGACCTTGAGCGTGAGGTAGAGCGTGCCGTGCAGGAAGAACAGGAGCACGAACACGAGCCCGCCCAGCAACGCGAAGGGGTTCAGCAGGCCCAGCAGGGAGGTGGTCACCCAGTGGTGCTCGTCGATCGTGACACCCGCGACGATGTTCGCGATCGCCACGCCCCACAGGAGCGCGGGCGCGAAGCCGCCGATCACGTGCACGACGTCCCAGGCGGTGCGCCAACGCTCCGAGTCGACCTTGCTGCGCCATTTGAAGGCGCACACGCGCACGATCAGCACCAGCAGGAGCAGCAGCAGCGCGAGGTAGAAGCCGGAGAAGAGCGTCGCGTACCACTCCGGGAAGGCGGCGAACAGCAGCGCACCGCCGGTGATCACCCAGACCTCGTTCCCGTCCCAGACGGGGCCGATGGTGCTGAGCAGGGTGCCGCGGCTGCGGCTCCCCTTCCGCCAGGAGGCGGCGAGGTTCATCTGCACCCCGAAGTCGAAGCCCTCGAGCACGAAGTAGCCCAGGAAGAAGAAGGCGATGAGGGAGAACCAGAGGGTCTGGAGGACCGTCGGGTCGAGCATGGCGTCCATGATCAGATCAGGTCCTATCTCAGTAGTCGAAGGTGAGGGTGGGGGTGTCGAGCTCGGCGGTCTCGGGGTCCTTCGTCGCGAGCGGGACGCCCTTCAGCGCTGCCCTCCGCATCAGCTCGAACCAGACCACGGCGAGCACTCCGTAGACGACGGTGAAGGCGACCAGCGAGGTGATCACCATCCAGCTGGGGTGGCTGGAGACGCCCTGCAGGGTCATGAGCCGGATCGTCGGGTCGTCGGGGTTGGGGTGGACCACCCACGGCTGGCGGCCGATCTCGGTGAACACCCAGCCGGCGGAGTTCGCGAAGAAGGGCATCGGGATGGACAGCACCGCGAACCACTGGAACAGGCGCGAGCCGGTGGTGCGGGCGTTCTCGCCCTTGCCGCGCGTGACCCACAGCGCCCAGAAGGCGAGGATCCCGCTGAAGGCGGCGAGCCCCATCATCAGGCGGAACGACCAGTAGGTGACGAAGAGGTTCGGACGGTAGTCGACCTCGACCTCGTTGCCGTGGATGTCCAGGGCGGTCTTCCCGAACTGCTCCTTGTACTGTGCGTTCAGGTCATCGACGCCCTGCAGCTCGGCGTGGGGGTCGTTGGTGGCGAGCATCGAGGTGACGTAGGGGATCTCGATGAGGTGCGAGACGCCGGAGCAGTCGACGCTGAAAGCGTTCGGGCCGCCCACGGTGAGGATCGAGAAAGGGACGTCGGTGGCGGTGTCGCAGTGCGCCTCCGCCGAGGCCATCTTCATCGGCTGCTGCTGGAACATGAGCTTCGCCTGCGCGTCGCCGGAGATCACGAGCACGATCGCGGCGACGAACATGGCGAGCACGCCGAAGCGCACCACGGGGCGGTGCAGCTCGCGCGCAGCCTCCTGGTGGCGGGCGCCCTCGGTGGTCTCCAGGCCCAGCTCGCGGGCGGTGCGGTGGTGGCGGACCATGTGCCAGGACGCGACGCCCGTGACGAAGGCGGCGGCGACGAGCCAGGCGCCGGAGACCACATGCGGGAACGCGGCCAGCGCCGTGATGTTCGTCAGGACCGAGAGGATCGAGCCCTGGGAGGGATTCAGCTCCGCGCGCCCCGTCTCCGGGTTCAGCATCGCGCCGACGGGGTGCTGCATGAACGAGTTCGCCGCGATGATGAAGTAGGCCGAGGCCGTGGTGCCCAGCGCCACCGCCCAGATCGTCAGCAGGTGGATCTTCTCGGGCAGGCGGCCCCAGCCGAAGATCCACAGGCCCAGGAACACCGATTCGAGGAAGAAGGCGGCGAGGCCCTCGAGCGCGAGCGGCGCCCCGAACACGTCACCGACGAAACGGGCGTACTCCGACCAGTTCATGCCGAACTGGAAC
>DAHVRS010000527.1 GCA_027322375.1 Brachybacterium sp.
GGCTCGTCACCGCCGACCTGCTGGACGAGCTGTGCTTCTCGGTCACGCACCGCACCGTCGGCGGCGATTCCCCGCGCGTGGTCATGGGCGAGGGCCATGATCAGGCCTGGCGGCTGACCTCGATGCTCATCGGCGAGCACGCGACGATCATCCGCTACCAGCGGGCCTAGTCACTGCCGCACCTCTACCTCTGTGCGTCTACCTCCGCGCGACGAGCGCGTCGTGTCTACGCATCGTATCTAGAGGCGCAGCCCGATCGAGCCCTCGAGCGCGGGCGAGGACGGGTCCCGCAGCGGCACCTCGATCTGGGCCGCGACATCCTCGCGCCCGAGCACCCGGCCCAGATAGTCCGCGAGCGTGCGCTCGTAGCGGGCAGGGTCACGGTTCCACTCGCGGGTGTGGGAGGCGCCCTCGACGGGCACGAACTCGATGAGGTCCGGGCGGCGGGCGGCGAGCTCCCGGCTCGGCTGGGGCGGGACGGTCTCGTCGTCCAGGGCGTGGAAGAGCAGCGTCGGGTGGGTGAGGTGCTCCTCGTAGTACTGCGGGGTCATCTCGTCCAGGGCGAGCGGCTCGTGCAGGCGCACCATGCGTGCTCCGTAGCTCGAGGTCATCATCCACAGGGCGAGGGTCCGCATGGGCGAGGGCGCCTTGAGCGCGGTCGCGTGGTGGATGAGGATGTCCTGCCAGTCGACGGCCGGGGAGTCCAGCACGAGGGCCGCGATCTTGTCGCGGTGCGCGGAGCGGACCGAGGTGCGCAGCGCGATGCCTCCGCCCATCGACCAGCCGATCAGCACGATCCGGCGCGCACCGTGGGCGAGGGCGTACTCGATCGCGGCTTCGGTGTCCTCCCATTCGGCGGCGCCGAGGTGATGCATCCGGTCCGCGGAGGCGGGGGCGCCGGAGTCGTTGCGGTAGGTGATCGCGAGGCTCGTCAGCCCCAGGCGGTGCAGCAGCGGGATCACGCGCAGCGCCTCGCCCCGGGCGGAGCCGTGCCCGTGCACGAGGATCGCCCAGGTGTCCTCAGCGCCGTCTGCGGCGCCGAGCTCGGGACGGGGCCGCACCAGCCAGGCCGGCATGTGCCCGACTGGAGAGTCGATGTGGACATCCTGGGTGGGCAGCCCGTGGGCGGTCTGCGGGGTGCCCGCCCAGAAGAAGCCGTTGGATGAGGCCCGGTCCACGCGCAGCGGCAGGTCGGTGTCCTGGGCGAGGAGGGGGCGGGAGACGGTGCGCGGCGTGGGGCGGCCGTCGACCTCGCCGAGCCGCACGTGGACGGTGCCGCCGCCCTGGCGCAGGGAGAGCAGACCGCCGCGGCGCGTGGTGCGGGAGTCGTCCAGGTGGACGCGGTCGGGATAGACCGCGCGGACGGTGACATCAGGGCGGCTGCGCAGGCTCTCTCGCGGCACGAGCGGCAGTCGCGCCATCACTCGGGCGCCGAGCGCGAGCATCCCTGCGCTCGCCGTGAACATCCCCGCGGCGCTCATCGCGCCATAGATCGCGACGGTGGACCATCGTGCCTGGTCCGGCCTGCTCGGGAGGGGAAGCCGGCGCCGCGCCGGGGTGGGTGCGGGACGGGTCCGGAAGGCGATGCGCGTCATGTCCTGCATCCTATCGACGGGCTAGAATCGAGGGTGCAGGCAGCTCGCCCGCCATCCCCTGACGCGCGGAGGATCTCTCGCGCGAGCGGGGCTGAACGCGTCGCAGATCGGAGGCCACCATGTCCACCGCACCCATCGGCTCCCGCCCGTACCCGATCACGCTGAGCGACCTCGAATGGCGCGAGCGTCTGGACCCCGCCGCCTATCAGGTGCTGCGTCACGGCGCGACCGAGCGTCCCGGCAGCGGCGAGTACGAGGAGGTCCGCGAGGCGGGCACCTACGCGTGCCGCGGCTGCGGGGCGGAGCTCTTCACCGCCGAGACCCAGTTCGACGCCCGCTGCGGCTGGCCCGCGTTCTACGCCCCGACGGACAACGACGCGGTCGAGCTGCTCGAGGACACCTCCCTCGGCATGCGCCGGATCGAGGTGCGCTGCGCCACCTGCGGCTCGCACCTCGGGCACGTTTTCCGGGGCGAGGGCTTCCCCACCCCCACCGACGAGCGCTTCTGCATCAACTCCCTCAGCCTCGTCCACAGCGACGACGCCGCCTGAGAGCGCAGGCCTCCTGCCGCACCAGCGCCCGCTGAGTGCGGGCTCCCCCACGGTGCGTGCCTCGCTCCGGCGCGCCTGCCGAGACCGGCCCAGCCACGGCGATACCCTCCCTGGCGTGCCCGTGCATCGCATTCGCTCCGTCGACGACACCTTCCGTGCCGCCGTCGACGCCATGACCCGCGCCCCGCAGCGCCCGGAGTTCGAGTGGCGCGCCATCCCCGCGCCCGCGCGGATGGCGCCGTCGACCTGGGCGTGCACGGGCGAGATCGTGGTGCATGAGGACGAGCTCGCCTCCGGTCGCCTGGTGATCCTCCATGATCCGGAGGGGCAGGAGCCCTGGGACGGCACGTACCGGATGGTCGCGCTGGTCCAGGCGCAGCTCGAGCCTGAGTTCGCGATCGAATCGATGCTCGGCGATGTGGCCTGGTCCTGGGTGACCGAGTCCCTCGAGCTGCATGACGCGGATGCCCGCGAGCTCGGCTGCACCGCCACCCGCGTGGTCTCCCAGTCCTACGGCGCGCTCGCCTCTCGTCCCTCAACGGTCGACGTCGAGATGCGGGTCTCGTGGACTCCGGAGCCGCCTGAGCCCACTGAGACCACGGAGCCCTCTGGGCCGTCAGGGCACTCTCTGTCGGCCCCTGTTCCTGAGATCGACCTCGCGCCGCATTTCGCGGCGTGGACCGCGATGCTCGCAGCTGCGGGCGGGCTCCCGCCCGCCCCGCCGCGGATCGCCCCGATCGCCCCCACCCACCATGCGAGGGCCACGCGCCCCGAGGAAGCCGGTGACACCCGGTGACAGACAGCCCAGAGGTCACCGACCTGAACGCTCCACGCGACGGGCTGGTCCCGGTCATCGACCGAATTCAGCCGCTGCTGGCCTGGTGCGAGGCGGCCGCCGCCGCGCCCGAGGAACCGGTCTCGGTCGATGCCGAGCGTGCCTCGAGCTTCCGCTACAGCTCCCGCGCCTATCTCGTGCAGCTGCGCACCGAGTCCGCGGGCACAGCGCTCCTGGACCCGCTCGCCTTCACGATGCCGCGCACTCTGCAGGACCTCCTCGCCGAGCGCGAGTGGGTGCTGCATGCGGCGGGCCAGGACCTGCCGAGCCTCGCCGAGCTGGGACTGCACCCAGGCTCCCTCTTCGACACCGAGCTGGCCGCGCGCCTGCTGGGGATGGAGCGGGTGGGCCTCGGCGCGGTCGTCGAGGACACGCTCGGTCTGCACCTGGCGAAGGAGCACTCCGCCGCTGACTGGTCCAAGCGCCCCCTGCCCGAGAGCTGGCTGGTCTATGCCGCGCTCGATGTGGAGGTGCTCGTCGAGGTGCGGGACGTGCTCGTGGAGCGTCTGCGCGAGGCGGGCAAGGAGGAGTGGGCGCGCGCCGAGTTCGAGTACGAGCGGACCCGCGAGTACGGGCCGACGCGCTCCTCGAGCTGGCGCGGCCTGCACGGCCTGGGGTCACTGCGCAGCTCCCGCCAGCTCGCCGCAGCCCGCGAGATGTGGCTGCGCCGGGACGAGATCGCCTCCCGCGATGACCTCTCCCCGCACCGGGTGATCAAGGACCGCGACCTCGTGGCGGCGGCGAAGGAGGCCCCGCGCGGCCGGGAGGCCTTCGACCGGGCGCTGCCCTCGCGGATGCGGCGCAAGGACCAGTGGTGGCAGGCGGCTAGGTCAGGGATCGAGCTGCCGCCGGCGCATCTGCCCGAGCGCTCCGAGCGCTCCTATCCCCCGCCGCACAAGCTGTGGTCCAAGAAGTATCCCGAGGTGAACGAGCGGTATCAGCTCGTGCGTGCCGCGGTGAACCAGCGCGCCGAGGATCTCGAGATGCCGGCGGAGAACCTGCTGCAGCCGGCGCTGCTGCGCCAGTGGGTGTGGGAGAACTCGGAGGTGCCCGCCGAGGCCGAGGTCGAGCAGGCGCTGCGTGCGCTCGGTGCCCGGTCCTGGCAGGCGGAGCAGTCCGCGCCGGTGATCCACCGGGCGCTCGTCGAAGCTGCCTGAGACCGCCTCCGCCCCGCGGACATGCGCCGGGGCGGACCGTTTCCGGCCCGCCCCGGAAGGGAGCGGTCAGTCGCGCTCGAGCTCGCGGCCGGGCCGCTGCATGAAGGGCGTGTCCGCGGGGCGGGGCGCCGGGATGTCCGCGAGCGCACCGCGCCGCACCTGCAGGGCGAGCAGCGCCGAGACGGTCGTTGCATTCGTGATCCGTCCCTCGAGCACTGCCTGGACCGCCTCGGCCAGCGGCACCCAGCGCTGCACGAGCTCAGCTTCCTCGTGCTCCCGCTCGAACTCCTCCTCGCTCGCGCGCACTCCGCGGGCGAGATAGACCCGGATCACCTCGTCGCTGCCGCCGGGGCTCGGGCGCAGATCGATCAGGGTCTCGAGGGTGAGCGGCTCGCAGCCGGTCTCCTCCATGAGCTCGCGGGCTGCAGCGACATGGGGCGGCTCGCCGTCGAGGTCGAGCAGGCCAGCAGGGATCTCCCACAGCTCGTGGCCCACGGGATGTCGGTACTGGCGGATCATGAGCACCCGGTCCGCCTCGTCGAGTGCGAGGACCGCGACGGCACCGGGATGGCGCACGTACTCGCGGTCGAAGCGGACGCCGTCGGCGAAGTCGATCGTGTCGCGCAGGACGTCGGCGATCATGCCCTGGTGCGCGGTGCGGCGCTGTGCGACGGGTCGTTGCCCGGGCAGGTCGCTCAGCGGGATGTTCTCAGCACTCATGATGTCCTCGTCGCTCATGCCTGTTCCTCCTGCTCAGCGTCGACCAGCCCGGTCTCCACTTCCCCAGCCTCGGCGCTCTGCTCAGGGGTGACTTCGAGCAGCCTCGTCTCCTTCTGCAGCTCGAGCGCCGCCCCGATCAGACCCGCGAACAGCGGATGCGCGCGCGTGGGGCGGGACTTCAGCTCGGGGTGCGCCTGGGTGCCGATGTAGTACGGGTGCACGGCCGGGTCGAGCTCTACGAACTCGACGAGGGAGGCGCCGTCCTCGAGCGTCGAGGTGCCGGAAACGCGCAGGCCTGCCGTCTCGAGCCGATCGCGATAGGCGTTGTTGACCTCGAAGCGGTGGCGGTGGCGCTCGGCGACCTCGGTGGTGCCGTAGACCTGCGCGGCCAGCGAGCCGGGCTCGAGGGTGTGTGCGTAGGCGCCGAGCCGCATCGTGCCGCCCAGATCGCCCTGGCCGGAGACGATGTCCTCCTGCTCGGCCATGGTCGCGACGACGGGATGGGCGGTCTCGGGGGCGAACTCTGTGGAGTGCGCGTCCGTGAGGCCCAGCTCGTGGCGGGCGTACTCGATGACCATCGACTGCATGCCCAGGCACAGTCCGAGCGCGGGCAGGCCATGGGTGCGGGCGTGGTGCAGCGCGCCGACCTTCCCGTCGACGCCGCGGATGCCGAACCCACCGGGGACCACGATCGCGTCGACGTCGCGCAGCTGCTCGGCGGCGCCCTCCGCGCTCGTGCACAGATCCGATTCGACCCAGCGCAGATGCACCTTGGTGCTGTGGTGGAAGCCGCCGGCGCGCAGCGCTTCGGTCACCGAGAGGTAGGCGTCGGGCAGGTCCACGTACTTGCCGACGAGCGCGACGGTGACCTCGTAGGCGGGGTGGTGCACGCGGCGCAGCAGCTCCTCCCACTGGCTCCAGTCCACATCGTGGCTGAGCAGGTCGAGGCGGCGGATCGCGTAGGCGTCCAGGCCCTCGGTGTGCAGCACCTGCGGGATCTCGTAGATGGAGGGGGCGTCCGCGCAGGTGACGACGGCGTCGAGGTCGACGTCGCACATCGAGGAGATCTTCGCCTTCACGGAGGCGGGCAGCTCCCGGTCGCTGCGCAGCACGATCGCGTCGGGCTGGATGCCGATCGAGCGCAGCGCCGCGACGGAGTGCTGGGTGGGCTTGGTCTTCAGCTCCTGGGAGGGGCCGATGAAGGGCACGAGGGAGACGTGGACGAAGAAGACGTTCTCGCGGCCCAGGTCCTGACGCACCTGCCGGGCCGCCTCGAGGAAGGGCTGAGACTCGATATCACCCACAGTCCCGCCGATCTCGGTGATGATCACGTCGAGGTCCTCGCTCGCCTGGGAGCGCATCGACGCCTTGATCGCGTCGGTGATGTGCGGAATGACCTGCACCGTGTCGCCGAGGTATTCGCCGCGCCGCTCCTTGGCGATCACGCTGGAGT
>DAHVRS010000537.1 GCA_027322375.1 Brachybacterium sp.
CACGGGGATCACGTCCACACGCACGTCCACTACCGCGACCCCCTCGAGCACGACGGCGCCTCCGACGCCCACGGCTGGCACGACGCCCCGGAGGGCGGCGCCGGGCGGACCGACCACGACGACACCTTCGGCGAGGAGCCCCTGTCCGAGCGGCGCGCCACCCGGCTCGACTGGGAAGTGACGCTGCCGTGGGGCGTCTTCATGGGCACTCCGGCCATCATCGTGCCCTACGTGCCCGGCAAGCTCGTCGCGCCGCTCGACGACTTCCGCATCGGGTACATCACGATCGTGGACGTGAGCGGCAGCCAGTACGACTACTGGTCGCTCCTCGCGTGGGTCGCCCAGAGGGCGCCCGACGGCTTCATCCTCTGCGAGCAGGACATGGCGCCGACGCGTGACGACCTCGAGCGCCTCTGGGCATGCGAGGAGGACTGGTGCGGGTGTGACTACCAGGTGTGGGGGGGCTCGATCGTGGAGCGCTACGGCGACCTCGCGGCGCTCGGCCTGACCAAGGTCCGGGGCTGGCCCCAGGCGGTCCTCGCGCGGGCGCTCCGGGCGATGGGGCCTGTCACCTGGAGCCGCCTCGACGGCGCGGTGTACACCGCGCTGCGCAGCGCGGGGCTCTTCATCCACGCCCATCCCGCGGTGGCGCACCTCCACGACTACGGCGACTCGCGGCCCAGCTTCGACCCCACGGCACCACCCCTGTAGCATCTGGGCATGGCATCGCCCGAGCACTGGCACGAGCTGGACGGCGAATGGTACGGCCACCGCCACGACGGCGGCGACCGGCCCCACCGCCACGAGCACACGCCCGCGGAGGCCGAGGCGCACGAGGACGCCGTGGAGGACGACGGCACCTGCCCCGTCTGCGGCGAGGTCCACGAGCTGTCCGAGGACGAGCGCGACGAGGCCGAGGCGCACGAGGACGAGGGCGAGAAGCCCGACGAGAAGCCCGACGAGGCGCACGAGGACGAGAAGCACGAGGAGCATGAGGGCGAGAAGGGCGACGAGGACGAGGACGAGGGTGAGGACGAGGGCGAGAAGGACGACGAGGACGAGGAGCCCGAGGCCGTCCACGCCGGGCCGCCCCAGGCCGAGGAGCCGGAGCGGCGCCGCCGTGGCCCGATCGTGACGAGCGCGTGGCACGCGCACCGCTCGGCCCGATGACGACGCTCGAGGAGGCCCCGGCCCGCGTCGTCGGGATCGACCCGGCACTCCGGGGCCACTGCCAGACCTGCGGCGTTGCCGTCCGCGCGAACCGCTACTACTGCGACGAGCACCGCCCCACGCCGAAGCCCCGGACGCGCAAGCGCAGCAGGGGGAAGCGCCTCACGCCCGAGCAGGCGGCTGCCTCTCCCGAGCCCGTCCGCGAGGCCATCCGGGACGTCGCCGAGGGGGCGCGGCCCTCGAAGCGCCCGAGCGTCGAGGCCACGAACAAGCTCCTGAGCAAGCTCCTCTACTACGCCTTCCTGCTCGTCGTGATGAGTGTCGTGTCCTCGGACACCACGCTCTCGGAGGAGGAGAAGCAGCAGACGAGCGCCGGCCTCGCGCTGTCCGACGAGGACGCGGCGGCCATCACGCACCCCTTCGCCCGGATGCTGACGCCGACCGCCATCTGGCAGCGCGTCGGCTCGGGGGTGCTCGAGAACTCCGACTTCATCGACGCGCTCGTGGCGCTCTACGACGCCGCCTCGGGCCTCATGCGCTACCGCCGCGAGCGGGCACGGCGCGAGGCACGGCTCCGCGCGATGGGGCCGACCGCCAACGGGCAGGCGCCCTTCGCCGCGCCGGCACCTGCGCCCGCGGCGCCGATCGCCATCCCCGAGGGAGGCGTCATGCCGTCGCCGGAGGTCATCGCCGAGATCAGGCGCCGTCACGGGCAGGAGACGCCGTGAGGGTCCGGGACGTCGTCGCCCGCACCGGCGAGGCGAAGGCGCCGATCGCCGCGCCGAGCCCGGCGCACCTGGCCTTCGCGGGCCTGCTCGGGGAGCTGGCGCGCCTCGGCGTCGAGACGGGCCACCCGATCGCTCGGGCGCTGCAGCGCCTCGTGCCCTCGATGCTCCGGGACATCGCCGACATCCCCGAGGACACGCTGCGCGCCTTCTGCGGGAGGATGGCCGCGCTGCTGGTCACGGTGGCCGAGGCCGACGAGACGACGACCCTGCCGCACCTGACGCTCGCGGACGAGACAGGGGAGGAGGAGCCCGGTGACGCTGGAGCTGGGGCAGATCTCGCTCCGCTGCCTGCCCGGCAAGGGGGCTGACCGGGCGCTGTGCATCGGGGGCTCGGGCTCCGGCAAGTCCACCCTGGGCGACCGACTCGGCCTCGACTGGGACCAGCGCTACGCCCGCCACAAGGGGCGCCGCCTGATCCTCGACCGCAAGCCCCGCTACAAGGCCGAGCGCCTGGCGAACGGGCTGCCCGCGAAGCGGCTCTACAAGGACTGGGACCACGGCAGCCCCGTCCCGGGGTCCGTCCTCGTGGACGACCCCGAGGACCTGCGCCTCGCCTGGGAGACGGGAAGCCGCGTCGCGATCTGCCAGGGCGACTCCGACGCCGACATCCCGCGGATGCTCGCGGTCGCGACGCGCTACCTGAAGGACGCCCGCGCGAGCAGGCCCCAGCTGCTCCAGGTGGACGAGATGTTGTACTTCTTCGGCCCAACTGGCATGCCCAAGGGAGGGAGCGACGTGCTCAAGACCTACGCCGTGGGCGGCCGGGAGCG
>DAHVRS010000541.1 GCA_027322375.1 Brachybacterium sp.
GCCTGGCCGCGGACGACGCCGTCGGTGGGCTTCAGCGCGACACCGCGGACCATGCCGTCACCCAGGTGCTGGGCGGTCTCGAGCACGAGGGTCGAGGCCTCCAGGCCCGAGCCGGTGTCCTCGATCTCGATGGTCAGCGCGTTGTAGAGCTCCGGGATGTTCCCGGGCGGGAACTCGATGTCGACGACGGCGCCGGTGACGCGAGCGACGCGACCGGAAGCGGTCGGCGCAGCGGCGGCGGGGGCCTGGCTGTCAGTGGTGGTGGTCATGTGCGTTCTCTCCATGTCGGGCCGCGGCGCGAGGGCCTGCGGTCTCAGCGTTCGGTGCGGCCGGATCCTGAAAGGGCGTCGGCGCCGCCGACGATCTCCGTGATCTCCTGGGTGATCTCCGCCTGGCGGGCGGCGTTCGCCAGCCGGGTGAACTTGTTGATCTGCGTCTCCGCGTTGTCGGTGGCGGTCTTCATCGCACGCTGCGTGGAGGCGTGCTCCGAGGCCATCGCCTGCAGCAGGATGTTGATGATCCGTGCCTCGACGTACCGCGGGATCAGCTCGGCGACGACGGTCTCCGCGTCGGGCGTGAACTCGTACAGCGGGAAGACGGGGCTAGCGGAGCCCTCCGCCGCCTCGACCACGCCCATCGGCACCATCCGGGTCGAGCGCGTCGACTGCGAGAACCGGGAGTGGAACTCCGTGCCCACGACGTACAGCTCGTCGAGGTGGACGGCGGGGTCCTCGCTGAGGAGGTCCTCGGTGAGGACGCCGGCGATCTCGCGGCCGAGGTCCGCCAGCTCGTTCTCCTTGTAGGGCGTCCACGCCTTCTGCGGCGGACGGTTGCGGAAGCGGTAGTACGACTCGCCCTTGCGGCCGACGACGTACATGACCGGCTCCTTGCCCTCATCGCGGAGGGTGTTCGCCAGCTGCTCGGCCGCACGGATCACGTTGTGCGAGTAGGGCCCGGTCATCCCGCGGTCGGCGGTGATCATGAGGATCCCGGCTCGGCCGGTCTGCGTGCGGTCGGTCTCGAGGAACGGATGCGCGATCTCGTTCGAGTGGGTCGCCACCGAGCCGATCGCGCGCGTGAGCGCATCAGCGTACGGCGTCGTCGCCTCGACCCGGGCGTGGGCCTTGGCGATGCGCGAAGCCGCGACCATCTCCTTGGCCTTGAAGATCTTCTTCATCCCCTGGGCGGAGCGGATCTTCTGCTTGTATACCCTCTGCTGGGCTCCCATGTCTCTCCTCGTGCGGGGTGGATGCGTCCGCGCGTGCGCCGCCGCCCCTCACGGGGCGGCGGCAGCTCGCATCAGCCGCGGACGATCTGCTCCTGCGCGATCGCGTCGGCCGCCATGCGGCCGCTCTCGTCGGTGCGTGCCTCGCTCTGCGCACGGCCAGCGATGAAGTCCTTCTTCACCTGGGAGAGCACGGTGTCGAGCTGCTCCTCAGTCGCGGACTCGAACTTGCCGGTGGTGCGGATGGTCTCGAGGATGTCGCCGTTGTGGCGCAGATGCTCGAGCAGCTGCGCCTCGAAGGGACGCACCTCCTCGACCTCGAGGTCATCGAACTTGCCCGTGGTGCCCGCCCAGATCGAGACGACCTGCTCCTCCATCGGGAAGGGCGAGTACTGGGACTGCTTGAGCAGCTCCATCAGGCGCGCACCGCGGCTCAGCTGCTGCTTGGAGGCAGCATCGAGGTCCGAGGCGAACATCGCGAAGGCCTCGAGGTCGCGGAACTGCGCGAGCGAGAGCTTCAGGGTGCCGGAGACGCCCTTCATGGCC
>DAHVRS010000546.1 GCA_027322375.1 Brachybacterium sp.
CCTCGGCCCCCACGGTCGAGACGAAGGTACGCTCGGCGTCGTCGTCGATCAACGCGATGCAGAAGCCAGTGTCGAGGCCAGGGTGCGCGTCGAGGAGGACATCGATGCCCTCCGAGGCGAGGGCGCGCCGGACGACGTCGCCCAGCGGGCCGGTGCCGTGCCCGCCCGCGTAGAGCACCGCGGCGCCCTCGCGGCGGGCGGCGGCCATGACGTTGAAGCCGCCGCCCGCGAGGACCTGGGAGCCGCGGGCGAAGACGTCGGCGCCGGGTTCCGGCACGGACGCGACCTGCAAGACGACGTCGACGATCGCCTGACCGGTGTGGATGACTCGCCCGGGCACCGCGCTCACCCCTTGACGGACTCGGTGCGGCCGGCGCGGGCGCCGCCGAGGACGGCGTAGAGCACGGCTGAGACGACCAAGGTCGCAACCCAGGCGAGCCCGTTGCTGCCGATCCACGTGTCGGCCAGGGCGCCCTGGAACCACAGCTCGTTGTCGCTCACCCGCGCCGTGGTGAAGAGGAAGCCGATGACGATCGCGACAGCCCAGGAGATGAAGCTGCGCCACTCGACGCCGCCGCGGTACCAGTATTCCGAGGAAGGCGTGAGGTCGAGGAGGGAGTCGGCGTGGTACGTTCGGCGACCGATCATGTCGATGGCGAAGACGCCCACCCACGCGGTGATCGGCACGGCGAGCAGCGAGATGAACGTGATGAACGGGCCGTAGAAGCTCTCGGAGATGAGCATGAAGTAGATCGCACCGAGGGTGGTGACGACGACGTCGAGGATGACGGCGTTGACCCGCTTGACGCGGATACCCAGGGTGATCGTCGTGAGCCCCGCGGAGTACACCGAGAGGTGGTTGGACAGCAGCAGCCCACCGAACGCGGTGATCAGGTAGGGGACCGCCACCCACGCCGGGAGCATCGAACGGACGGCCGCGACGGGATCGCCGGCGGCGGCCAGACCGCTGTCACCAGCGCCGAGGATGGCACCGAGCCCGATGATGAAGACGAGCGGGATGCCGGCGCCGGCGGACGCGGAGGCGACGAGCGAGGCGGCCTTGACCTTCGGCGCCTGGTAGCGGGACATGTCTGCGCCCGCATTCGCCCAGCCGATGCCGGTGCCGGCGGCGATGGTGCCGATGCCGATGACGACGGCGGACATGGGGCCGGCGGGGGCCGAGGTGACGATGCTCCAGTCGACAGTGGTCACGAGGTAGGCGGCGACGAAGATGTTGAGCGCCCCGAAGATCCAGGTGGCCCACTTCTGCACGGTGACGATGAAGGCGTGGCCCATGCCGGAGACCGCGATGGTGCAGGCGACGAAGATCGCGATGCAGACGAGGGCGAGCACCGGCACCGACTTCGCATCGGGGTGCGTGCCGAAGAGCAGCGCGGACAGCGAGAGCAGCGCGAACGCACCGGTGGTGGTGTTGACCGTCTCCCAGCCGAGGCGGGAGGCGAGCGAGACGAGCGTGGGGCCGATGTTGCCCCGGACCCCGAAGGTCGCCCGGGACAGGGTGAGGCTCGGCGCGCCGCCGCGGCGACCGGCGATCGAGATAACGCCGACGATCGCGAAGGAGCCGAACGCGCCGATGACAGCCGCTGCCAGCGCCTGCCAGAGGTTCATCCCGAGTGCAACGAGCGTGACACCGAGCGGGATGCCGAGGATGGAGAGGTTAGCGGCGAACCAGACCCAGAAGAGCTCGAGCGGGTTGCCCTTGCGCTCCTGTGGCGGGACGGGCTCGATCCCGCGCTGCTCGTACTTGGACAGGACGACGTCCTGCAGCTGCTCCGCAGCCGGGGCGTTCTCGTGTGCTGACATGGGCATCCTTCCTTGGATGGAGGTGGAGGGGCGTGCGTCGGGAGAGGGTCAGGCCCCGGCCGCATGGGCCCGGCGGAGATGGAGGAGCTCGGAGGTGGTGGTGTCGAGGTCGATCCCGGAGACGTCGCGGACCTGGTCGACCGCCGCGGCGGGGAAGGTGGCGTCGCCGGCGTGGGCGCCGAGGATGGCGCCGGC
>DAHVRS010000150.1 GCA_027322375.1 Brachybacterium sp.
CACGTCGATCCAGTGGAGACCAGGGGCCTGTGGGCGCGGCTCCCGGGCGCGGCCGCGATCGTGTCCGGGCGCATGCTGCTGCGCAGCGAGACCAGGTCGGCGGTTCTCGAGGTGGTCGTTCCTCTGTACGGCCCCGAAGCGGCGGACCTCCTGAACGACGGTGCCGGCCCCTACGCGGGCCCCGCGAAGGCCGAGACCACCGCGGTACCGCGCTCCTCGCTGTCTCCCGGGCGGATCTCCGCCCTGGTCACGGAGGCGGCGAGCAATTCGTCCCCCGCCGATCCGCCGGCCGCCGAGGCCGAAGCCGAGGCCGAGCGGGTCCTCTCCCGGACGCCCTACGCGCGGCTCGTCGAGCACCTGACGGCCCGCCCGACCGGGCCGGCGCGGCTGTCGATCGCGTGCGCGCTCGTCGCCCGCGCGGGCGCCTGGAGCGGAAACGCCGAATGCAAGCAGTTCGAGAGAAGGCACCGGGACCGGTGGGCGGATCTCGCGAGATCCGCGCCCGAACTGGTGGCCTTCGATCTCGTATCGGCCCAGGCACTCGTCGCGGGTGCCGAACGGGCCGCCGGAGTGGGAAGGCAACGTGACCGAGAATCTTGATCCGCTGGCCACCAGCGAACTGATCACCAGCACGTACCGGCGGTATCTGCGCTCGCTGCTCCCGATCCGCGACCCGCGGATCGCGGAGGCCTTGGACGAGCAGATCACCGGCAGCGAGCTGCTGGCCAAGGGCCCCTTCCTCGAGGCGACCCCGCCCTACGCGTCGGGGGCGTCGATCGCGGACCTGATCGAGGAGGGGGTGCTCGATCCGGGCGTCCGGAGCCTGGCCGGCCCGGCGCTGCCGCTGGACCGTCCGCTCTACAGGCATCAGGACCAGGCGATCCGCAAGGCCACGGCGGGACGGAACATCGTCGTCGCCACCGGTACCGGGTCGGGCAAGACGGAGAGCTTCCTGTTGCCGATCCTCAACGCGCTGTCGGCCGAGCATCGTGCGGGCACGCTGGGGCCGGGCGTACGGGCGCTGTTGCTGTACCCCATGAACGCCTTGGCCAACGACCAGATGAAGCGGCTGCGGGAGCTGCTCGCGGTCGCTCCGCACATCACCTTCGGCCGCTACACGGGTGACACCGAGGAACGGACCCGGCAGGCGGAGGACACCTTCGCGAGCCTGAATCCCGGTGAACCGCGCCTGCCGAACGAGCTGCTGAGCCGGGAGCAGATGCGCGAGTCTCCCCCGCATCTGCTGCTGACCAACTACGCGATGCTCGAGTACCTGCTGCTGCGTCCGGCGGACATGGACCTGTTCGAGGGCGAGCACGGGGGGCACTGGCGGTTCATCGCCGTGGACGAGGCGCACGTTTACGACGGTGCTAAGGCGGCGGAGCTTGCCATGCTGCTGAGGCGCCTGCACGACCGGGTCGCGCCGGACCGGCGGCTGCAGTGCCTGGCGACCAGCGCCACGGTCGGTGACGATCCCGCGGCGGTCACCGAGTTCGCCACGAGCCTGTTCGCCGCGCCCTTCGAGTGGGTGGAGGGCGACACCTCCCGCCAGGACATGGTCGGACCGACCAAGCGCCCGCCTCACCAGGGGCCGTACTGGGGTCCGCTGCCGGCCGGCGACTACCGCAAGCTCGCGGAGATGGACGACCCCGGGCCCGAGATCGTCCGGCTCGCGGCCGAGCATGGGGCGAAGGGGAACGACGCCGCGACGCTGCTGGCGGGCGAGCGCAGGATGGCGGACCTTCGCGAACTGCTCTCGGAGAAACCCAAGCCGTTCGGTGCGATCGCACCTGCGATCTTCGATCCCGACGAGGAGTTGGAGCGGTCCCTGGCCGCCCTCGTCCACGTCGGCAGCGCGGTGAGCGACTCGACCGGAACACCAGTGCTGTCTGCGCGCTACCACCTGTTCGTCCGGGCGACGGAAGGCGCCTACACGTGCCTGTCCGACTCCGGTCCGCACGTGTCGCTCGGGCGTCACGAGATCTGCTCGTCGTGCGGTCATGCCGCCTTCGAGTTCGGCGCCTGCCAGCGGTGCGGCACCGTCTACCTCACCGGGACGATCAGGCCGGAGGAGGCGAAGCTGCGGTTCGTCCCGCGCAAGCGCCCGGACGAGAAGGCGAGCTGGCTGCTCCTCGGCCGCAGCCCCGGCGTCGTGGACGAGGACGACGAGGTCTTCGAGACGCAGGCGACCCCGTTGAACAGCGACGAGGCGTTGCTCTGCTCGAAATGCGGTTCGCTCTACACGGGTTCCTCGGCGTCGTGCTGCCCCGACGCCCGGCTGTTGCCGGTGCGTAAGCTCGGTGCCGGAAACCCCAAGGGCTGCCTGGCCTGCGGCGGACGGGGCGGACGGACGCCGCTGGTGCGCAAGTTCGAAAGCGGCCAGGACTCCGCGGCCGCCGTGGTGGCCACGTCGCTCTACCAGGCGCTGCCCCCGGCGCCCGACGAGGTGGCGGCGAGCCGGCCGGGCGGTGCCCGCAAGCTCCTGCTGTTCAGTGACTCCCGCCAGAAGGCGGCGTTCTTCGCTCCGTACCTGGAGAACAGCTACGGGGTCCTTCAGCGCCGCAGGCTGATCTGGCAGGGGCTTCAGCGGGCGCAGGCGGCGGGGGACGAGGTTCTCGTAGACGATCTCATCTCCGCCGTGGCGAAGGTCGGCACCCAGGAGGGCATCT
>DAHVRS010000564.1 GCA_027322375.1 Brachybacterium sp.
AGGGCATCAGCGGCAGCATCGACCTCGCCGGCGAGATCGGCCTGTCCCGGGGGAGCGGCCCCCGCCATCTCGTCGCCGATCACGAGTCCGAGCAGCTGCACATCTCCTGCGAGCTCTCCGGCATGGTCGCCACCGCCGTGCGCACCCAGGAGCAGCGCACCCGCACCCTGCCCCCGGCGATGCAGGGCTCCACCCGCCGCTGGAGCGTCCGCTCGATGATCCCCGCGAGCGGGCACGAGGGGACGAACGCGCTCTCCCACATCGAGCTCACGGCCGACGAGTCCGCGCTGCTGGTCGCCAACCGCGGTCCCGACACCCTCTCCCTGCTCTCCCTCTCCGAGATGCGGCCCCAGCTGATCGCCGAGACTCAGGTGGGTGCGCACCCGCGCCACTTCGCCCAGCTCGGCGAGCTCGTGCTGGTCGCAGCCCAGGAGGGCGACCGGATCGACCTGCTGCGCCTGCGCGTGGAGCGGCTCGAGACGGTGGGGATCCCGATCCCGGCCCCGTCGGTCTCCTGCCTTGCCGTGCGTCCCTGACACGGGGAAGAGTGCTCACCGGTCAACCACTCCGAGCGTTCTCGTCGCAGTGATGGTTAGACTCGCGGAGGCCTCACCGGGCCGCCGCGCGTCCGCGCGCCCCGGCCCGCACCCTCCGGAAGGACACTCATGACTGCCCCCGTCTCCGCCTCCCCGGCCGCGCCCGCCGCCGACCAGTCCGCCGCAGACGCGACCGTCGCCGTGCTCTCCGCGGCGCCGGACCGCAGCGAGGCCGCAGACCGGGCGGCCGCGCTGTTCGAGGAGGCCTACGGGTACCAGCCCGACGGCGTGTGGTCCGCCCCCGGCCGCGTCAACATCATCGGGGAGCACGTCGACTATCAGGACGGCCTGTGCCTCCCGATGGCGATCTCGCACCGCTGCTTCGCGGCCGCGGCACGCACCCCCACCGACCGTCTCCGCCTGCGCTCCGCCCAGGACGCGACGATCCTGGACATCGACGCGCGCGAGCTGACCCCCGAGGCCGTCACGGGCTGGCCCGCCTACGTCGCCGGCGTGCTGTGGGCGCTCGGCAAGCGCATCAGTGGCGGCTCCACCCGCGGAATGGACATCATGATCGACGGGCAGGTGCCGCTGGGCGCGGGCCTGTCCAGCTCCGCCGCGCTCGAGTGCGCGGCCGCCGAGGCGATCGAGGCTCTGCTGACCCTCGGCACCACCCCGCTCGAGCGGGTCCGGGCCGCGATCACCGCCGAGACCGACTTCGCCGGCGCCTCCACCGGGGGCCTGGACCAGTCCGCCTCGGTCCTCTCCCATGAGGGCCACGCCCTGTACCTCGACTGCCGCGACTTCTCCACCCGTCCCGTGCCGTGGGACCTCGCCTCGCAGGGCCTCGCGCTGCTGATCACCGACACCCGCGCCGAGCACTCCCACGTGGACGGCGAGTACACCGCCCGCCGCGCGGACAGCGAGCGCGCCGCCGAGGCGCTGGACCTTCCGACCCTGCGCGACGCCGATCCGGCCCGCCTCGAGGAGCACCTCGCCGTGATCGAGGACGAGGTGGTGCGCCGTCGTGCCCGCCACGTCATCACCGAGATCGACCGCGTGGCCCGCTTCGACGCGCTGCTCGCCGACGGGACGGTGCGCGAGCACGTCACCGAGCTCGGCGCGCTGCTGAACGCCTCCCACGACTCGCTGCGCGACGACTACGAGGTCACCGTCGCGCAGCTCGACGTCGCCGTGGACGCGGCCCGCGCCGCCGGTGCGCACGGCGCCCGCATGACCGGCGGCGGCTTCGGCGGCTCCACCATCGCGCTCGTCGAGGCGGACCAGGCACAGGCCGTGGCCGACGCGATCGCGACTGCCTTCGCCGAGCACGGCTTCACCGCCCCGGAGTTCTTCCTCGCCCTGCCCTCCGAGGGCGCTGGACAGGACCGCTGAGCCCTTGGCCGGCGGGCTGATCCCCGTCGGCCCCGCACCCTGCTGCTGAGCCCCGCCGCCGACGACCCTGCCGGCCGCGGGGCTCAGTGCATGGTGGTGCCGTCTTCGTATCGGGGCTCAGTCTGGTGCTGCACCGGGAACAGGAGGGGGAGCGGCGAGCCAGGCCGCGACCCCGTCCAGCAGGCGCTCGCGCACGTCCTCCGGCGCGGCGGAGAGCCGGATCGAGGAGGCGGTGAGCTCGGCCAGCCCCGCATCGTCGAAGCCGATCGACCGCGCCGTCTCGTACTGGTCCAGCAGGCGCGAGCCGAACAGCAGCGGATCATCGGCGCCCAGCGCGATCTGCGCCCCGGCGTCCACAAGCTGCCGCAGCGGCACATCCTCCGGCTCCTGCACCACACCGAGCGAAGCATTCGAGGCCGGGCACACCTCGAGCCCGATCCCCGCCGCGACCACCCGCTCGAGCACGGCAGGGTCCTCCGCGGCGCGCACCCCGTGCCCGAGCCGGTGCGGATGCAGCGCCTCGACCACCTCGGTCACATGCGCAGGGCCCAGCAGCTCCCCGCCGTGCGGGACAGCGAGCAGCCCTGCCTCCCGCGCGATGCGGAAGGCGGGCGCGAACTCCGCCGTGCTGCCGGCCCGCTCGTCGTTCGAGAGCCCGAAGCCGATCACCCGTCCACCGCTGCGCACCGCGAGGCGCGCGAGCGTGCGCGCATCCAGCGGGTGACGGGTGCGGGAGGCGGCCACGACGATGCCCACGCTCACCCCCGTCTCCTGCTCGGAGAGCGCGGCCTGGTCCAGCACGATCTCGAGCGCCGGGGTCAGCCCGCCCACGAAGGGAGCGTAGCTCGTGGGATCCACCTGCAGCTCGAGCCGGCCCGAGCCCTCCGCGAGGTCGTCGAGCACCGCTTCGTGCAGGATCCGCCGCATCGCAGATTCTGAATCCACGACTGCGCGGGCGGTGTCGTACTGCCGCTGGAAGCGGAACCAGCCGCGCCTCGTCGGCTCGACCTGGAGAGCGACATCGTCCGTGAGCGAGCGGGGCAGGCGCCTGCCCCGCTCTCGCGCGAGATCCTGCAGCGTCGAGGGGCGCATCGACCCGGTGAAGTGCAGGTGCAGATGCGCCTTGGGCAGGGCCGCGAGATCGCGGCCGACGGGCGAGGGGCTCACGCGCAGCGGCTCAGACGGGCTCAGGACGGGCTCAGGCAGGGGCTCGGGAGGCTGCTCAGGCGTTCAGCAGCGCGATGACCCGGTCGATGCCCTCGACGATGTCCTCGTCCGCGAGCGCGTAGGAGAAGCGCAGGTGACCCGGGGCGCCGAAGGCCTCACCTGGCACCGCGGCGACCTCCGCCTCCTCGAGGACGACGGTGGCGAGCTCCGCGGAGGTGGTGACCGTCCTCCCGCGGATCTCCCGGCCCAGCACCCCGGACACGTCCGGGAAGGCGTAGAACGCGCCCTTCGGGGTCGGGACCGTGAATCCCTCGATCTGGGAGAGCTTCTCGACGATCAGCGTCCGCCGGCGGTCGAAGGCCACCCGCATCGCCTCGACCGGCTCGTTGGGGCCGGTGAGCGCCGCGACCGCCGCACGCTGAGCGATGTTGTTCACGTGCGAGGTGAGGTGGGACTGCAGGTTCGTCGCCGCCTTGATGACGTCGACCGGGCCCACCATCCAGCCCACGCGCCAGCCGGTCATCGCGAAGGACTTCGCGACCCCGCCCAGCAGGATCGTGGTGTCCGCGAGCTCCGGCACCGCACGCAGCACCGAGGTGAAGGGGGTGTCGTCGTAGGTGAGGGACTGGTAGATCTCATCGGTGATCACCCACAGCCCGTGCTCGAGCGCCCAGCGGCCGATCTCCTCGACCTGCTCGGGCGTGAGGACTGCACCGGTCGGGTTCGAAGGGGAGCACAGCAGCAGCGCGCGGGTGCGCTCGGTGCGGGCCGCCTCGAGCTGCGCGACGGTGGGGATGTAGTCCTGCTCGACGCCGGCGAGCACCGGCACCTCCCGCGCCCCGGTCTGACGGATCGCCTCGGGGTAGGTGGTCCAGTACGGAGCGGGCAGCAGCACCTCGTCACCCGGATCCAGCACGGTGGCGAAGGCCTGGAAGACGGCCTGCTTGCCGCCGTTGGTGACGAGCACCTGCGCCGGCTCGATCTGTGAAGCGGTGGTCGCGGAGACCGACGCCGCGAGCGCCTCGCGCAGCTCGGGCAGGCCCGGCGTCGCGGAGTAGCGGTGGTTCTTGGGATCCTTCGCCGCCTCGATCGCCGCCTCGACGATGTGCTGCGGGGTGGGGAAGTCCGGCTCACCCGCACCGAAGCCGATCACGGGGCGACCGGCGGCCTTCAGCGCCTTGGCCGTCGCATCGACGGCGAGGGTGGCCGAGGGCTCGATCGCGACCACCCGCTGCGAGATGCGGGAGCGCTGGTCGGGGCGGGAAGTGGCAAGGGCTGCGTCATCGGTGGTCACCCGTCCATCGTCGCAGAGCACGCCGCGCATCGCCAGGACGTCCCGCCCTGCGGTGTCGCGGCGCCCGGACGCGGGGGACAGGTCGGAGGAGGGCTCTGGATGTGAGCTGCGTCGTGATCCGCGCCCTGTCGATTCGCGCGCAGTCCCCGGGGCTTGTATGCTGGTCGCTGGTCAGAATCGCCGATCCCTTCCGAGGGTTCACGAGGACGGCCGCATGAGGCTCGGTCCTCATGAAGGGCAGTGGCGCAATTGGTAGCGCAGCGGTCTCCAAAACCGCAGGTTGCAGGTTCGAGCCCTGTCTGCCCTGCCGATCCGGCCGGGGTCATCCGGTCGGACGCGGATGACCTCGACGAGATGGGACAGCCCAGCGTGAACTCCAGCCAGAACGCCCCGTCGCCGGCCACCGGTGCCGACGCGCAGGGCAGCGGGTCCAAGAACCCGATCCTGGCCATCGGGCTGTTCATCCGACAGGTCATCGCGGAGCTCCGCAAGGTCGTCGTGCCGACCCGTCGCGAGCTGGTGCTCTACACGATCACGGTCCTCCTGTTCGTCGTCTTCATGATCCTGCTGATCTTCGGGCTCGATGCCGCGTTCAGCTGGCTCGCGAGGATCGCCTTCACGGCCCAGGGGGCCTGAGAGGCGGCCCGGCCCGCGACGTCCCCCGCACCGTGACCGACCAGTCCCACGCCGCCAGGAAGGCAGGTTCCCGCCGATGAGCGATCAGACCACCACCCCCGACGAGTCCTACGACGACCTCGACGACTCCCTCTCCTTCTCCGCCTCGCCCGAGGCCGGCGCTCCCGCGGAGGTCGATGAAGACGCCGCGGCCGAGGCCGCCGCCCTCGCAGATTCCGCCGACGAGACTGCCGCCGACGAGGACGACGCCGCCGACGAGGATGTCGACGCGCCCGTCTCCGAGGACGCTTCCGAGGATGAGACCCCCGGCGAGGCGCCCGCTGCGGCGGAGGAGCCCGCCGAGGAGGACCCGCTGGTGAAGCTCAAGCGTCACCTGCGTGCGGCCCCCGGCGACTGGTACGTCGTCCACTCCTACTCCGGTCACGAGAACCGCGTGAAGACGCAGCTCGCCACGCGCACCGAGACCATGGACATGGAGGAGTTCATCTTCGAGGTCCAGGTCCCGATGGAGGACGCGACCGAGGTCAAGAACGGCCAGAAGAAGATCGTCCGCCGCGTCCGCGTGCCCGGATACGTCCTGGTGCGAATGGACCTCACCACCGAGTCCTGGCGCGTCGTGCGCGACACCCCGGGAGTGACCGGGTTCGTCGGCAACGCCACCGAGCCGACCCCGCTCACCTTCGACGAGATCTACTCGCTGCTCGAGCCGTCCGTCGGCCTGCCCGAGAAGAAGCGCCCCGCGAGCGGCTCCTCCTCGAAGCCCGCCGCCTCGCAGAAGGTCCCGGACTTCCAGGTCGGCGAGTCCGTCACCGTCATGGACGGCCCCTTCGAGACCATGCCCGCCACCATCTCGGAGATCTACTCCGAGGCGCAGAAGCTGCAGGTGCTGGTCTCCATCTTCGGTCGCGAGACCCCGGTCGAGCTCGCTTTCGACCAGGTCGCGAAGATCTGACCGATCCCTCACAG
>DAHVRS010000090.1 GCA_027322375.1 Brachybacterium sp.
GGCCGGGCGCGGGCGGGGCCGGACGAGGCCGGGCGAGGCCGGGCGAGGCCGGGGCCGGGCGAGGCCGGGCGAGGCCGGCCCCGTCAGAGCTGGGCGGTGAGCTCGGTGAGGAGGGCGCGGGCGCCGGAGGTACGGAGGACCTCGAGGGCGTGGAGGTAGGGGCGCGTGAAGGCCTCCTGCTCGACGAGGTTCCCGAACAGCTCCTCGTCGCGGAGGAAGGCGAGCGGATCCTCATCATGCTTGGCGGCAGCGGCCATGACGCGGTCGCGCAGGCGGTCCACGATCTCGAAGGTCTCGCCGTTCTCGCCGGTGCCCTCGGCGTAGCGGGCCCAGGAGGCGATGATCGCGGCGGAGGCGCTCACGTCGCGGCCGGCGGCGAGGTTCTCCTGGATGACGGGGACGAGCCAGGTGGGGATGCGGTCGGAGGACTCGGCGGCGAGGCGCGCGAGGGTGTCCTTGATGCTCGTGTTCGCGAAGCGCGCCATGAGCTCGTCCTTGTAGGCGTCGAGGTCCATGCCGGGCACCTCGGGGACGGCGGGCGTGCCCTCGTGGTCCATGTAGAGGGTGCGGGTGAAGGGGGCGAGGTGCTCGTCGACCGCGGCCTCGTCGGCGTAGGTCTGGCCCAGCAGCAGCCCGAAGTAGGCGATGGCCTGGTGGGAGCAGTTCAGCAGGCGCAGCTTCATCAGCTCGTAGGGCTCGACGTCCTCGACCATCTGCACGCCCACCTCTTCCCAGGCAGGGCGGCCGGTGGGGAAGTCGTCCTCGAGCACCCACTGGACGAAGTCCTCGGCGACCACGGGCCAGGCGTCGTCGATGCCGTACTCCCCCTTGACCATCTCGATGTCGGCGGGCGCCGTGACGGGCGTGATCCGGTCGACCATGCAGTTGGGGAAGGCGACCTCGGCCTCGATGAAGTCGCCGATCGGGGCGTCGCCGTGCAGGCCGTTCTCGTCGCGGCGGCGCGCATAGGCGAGGATCATGCGCTTGGCGAGGTCGCCGTTGCCGCGCACGTTGTCGCAGGACATGACGGTGAACGGGGCGGTGCCGGCCTCGCGACGCCGGCGGAGCGCCTCGACGACATAGCCGAACATCGTCCGGGGGCCGACGGTGGAGAAGTCCGCGGTGAGGTCGGCGGAGACCGCCTCGGTGCCGAACTGGAACTCGCCGGTGGAGGGGTTGTAGTTGTAGCCGCCCTCGGTGACGGTGAGGGACACGATGCGCACGGCCGGGTCGCTCATCTGGGCGAGGACGGCCTCGGGGTCGTCGGGCGCGAAGAGGTAGCGGGCGATCGAGCCGATGACGCGCGGGTCGCGCTCCCCGTCGGGGGACTTTGTGACCAGGGTGTACAGGCCATCCTGGGCGGTGAGGGCGTCGCGCATGCGGGCATCGCCGGGCAGCAGGCCCACGCCGCAGAGCGCGAAGTCGAGGTCGCGCCCGGCGTTCATGAGGCGGTCCAGGTACATCGCCTGGTGCGCGCGGTGGAAGCCGCCCACGCCGAAGTGGACGATGCCGATGCGTCGCTCATCCAGCGGCTGCTGCGGGGTGGAGACCTCTCCGCGCGCCGCGATCTCGGGAAGGGAGTCGGCAGTCAGGGCGGTCAGGGCGGTCGGAGCGGTCATTGCTCATCCTTCGATGTCGGGCGCTGTTGGGGCCGACGATACACACTCTCGCGTCAATTGAGCAGAGCTTCTCGCTCATTTGTTCGCGACCGGCACGAACAGTCGGCCGACGGGCGGGTTCCCAGCCCGCCGGACGGCCAGCCCGCGCACCCGTCGGCCCGCCGACCGGTCCGCGCGCCCGTCGACCCACCCTCCCGCCAGGGCCACCCCGTCGACCGCGAGCCCGCCGGGGAAGCATCGGCCACGAATGCATCACCCGAGGAGCGCGGCGACCTGGTCGGCGAGGCCGGCGTCGAGGACGATGTCGTCCACGAGGCCGGAGCGGGCGGCGGCGAGGACCGCTTCGGGATGGTCGGGAGCGGGCGCGGCGGCGATGACGCGGGCGCGGCGCAGCTGGTCGGGGCGCACGCCGATGACGCGATCCTCCATCGCCGAATGCCACACGGCGCCGCTGCTGCCCAGCAGGATCCCGCAGACCTCGGCGACCACGCCGGCCTCCTGCGCACGGACCTGCTCGTCGGGCCGCAGACGGGCCCAGAGGGTCGAGGCACCGGGCGCCCAGGCGCCCACGGAGACGGTGGCGACGTCGAGCCCGTCGGCCGCATCCAAGGCCGTGCGCACCTCTTCCATGGAGCGCAGCGAGGCTGCGACCTGCGGAGAGTCGACGATGAGCGGGGTGGGCAGCGCCCAGACCTGGCCGCCGGAGAGGGAGCCCAGCTCATGAACGAGGGCGGAGGACTGGGCGGTGGAGTGCCCGGCGGTGCTCAGCGGGCCGACGAGCTGGACGATGTCCGCCGCCGGGAGGTCCTCGAGCGCGGCGGGCAGGTGCATGAGGGTGCGGGACCAGGCGACGCCGAGCCGCCCGCCCTCGCGCAGCCGCTCCCCGAGGAGGCGCGCGACCTGGCGGGCGATCGCGGCACGGACCGACTCGCCGGGGCGGGCGGTGGCGACGGCGACGGAGGAGATCCCGAGCTTCTCGGCGAGGCCGGGCAGGTCGCGTCCGGCGGCGGCGGGGTCGACGATCTCGATGCGCACGATCCCCTCATGACGAGCCTCATCGAGGAGGCGGGCGACCTGGAAACGGGAGAGGTCGTGACGGCGGGAGAGCTCGACCTTGGACAGGCCGTCGAGATAGTGCTCGGAGGCGAGGGCGACCTTCAGCGCGACCTCGTCGGCGGCGGGCGTGCTGCCGCTGACCTGCTGGTCCGTGCGTGCGGCCGGTTCGCTGCTGCCCATCGGGACTCCCTTCGCGATGCTCTCGCAGACCTCATCTGTGGACGGAGGGTTGCTCATCTGAGGATATACGCCTACTCTCGGCCTCAGTTGAGAGACGACCCCGCTCATTTGAGCGAACGACGGTCCGCCGTCGTGTCCGCCCTCCGCGATGATGCGCCCTGCGATGAGCGCCCGTCGCCGAGATGTTCACAGGAGAACAGCGCATGGGCAGCCATCCTCCCCGGCCCCCGATCCTCACCCCCACCTCCGCGGCACCCCCCGCGTCCCCCGCCCGGCCGAGCCGTCGGTCCGTGCTCGGCGCAGGCCTCGCCGGGCTCGGCGCCGCGACCCTCGCCGGCTGCGGCGGCTCCGGCTCCTCCTCGCGCGAGTCGATCGTCGTCGCGATCGTGTCGAACCCGCAGATGCAGGACGCGATCAGCCTCATCGACCACTTCACCGCGGAGCACCCCGACATCGACGTGCGCTTCGTGTCCCTGCCGGAGAATGAGGCGCGCGCGAAGATCACCGCCTCGGTCGCCTCCGGCGGCGGCGAGTTCGACGTCGTGATGATCTCCAACTACGAGACGCCGCTGTGGGCCCCGAACGGCTGGCTCACCGACCTCGAGCCGTATATCGCGAAGACCGAGGGCTACGCGCCCGAGGACTTCGTGCCCACCATCCGCGAGGCCCTCACCGTGGACGGCTCGATGTACTCCGTCCCCTTCTACGGCGAGAGCGCGTTCCTCGTCTACCGCGAGGACCTCTTCGAGGAGGCCGGGCTGACCATGCCCGAGCGCCCCTCCTGGGATGACCTGCGCAGCTTCGCCTCCGCCCTGCATGATCCCGAGGCCGGCCGGTCCGGGATCGCGCTGCGGGGCCTGGCGGGCTGGGGCGAGAACCTCGCCCCGATGAGCACCGTCATCAACACCTTCGGCGGCTGCTGGTTCGACATGGACTGGGCGCCGCGCCTGGACTCCCCCGAGGTGCACGACGCGGTCGCGATGTACGTGGACACACTGCGTTCCTACGGCCAGCCCGGCGCTGCGACCAGCGGCTTCGGCGAGTGCCTGACCCGCTTCAGCCAGGGCGACGCCGCGATGTGGTTCGACGCCTCCTCCATGGTCTCCGGCGTCGAGAACCCCGCCTCCTCGACCGTGGTCGGCAAGACCGGCTACGCGCTCGGTCCCACGCTCGAGACCCCCTACGCCGGCTGGCTCTACTCCTGGTCGCTCGCGATCCCCGAGACCAGCCAGAAGAAGGACGCGGCCTGGGAGTTCATCGCCTGGATGACCCACCCGGACTACTTCCAGCTGGTCGGCAACGAGATCAGCTGGGAGGCGCTGCCGCCCGGCTCGCGCCTGTCCACCTACGAGATCCCCGAGTACGCGGAGCTGTCGAAGACGTACGCGAAGCCCACCCTCGACTCGATGGAGAACGCCACCCAGGAGAACTCGATGACCGTCGAGGTCCCCTACGACGGCCTGCAGAACGTCGTCATCCCCGAGTTCCAGGACCTCGGCACGCGCGTCGGCCAGCAGTTCTCCGCCGCGATCGCTGGGCAGAAGAGCGTCGAGGACGCGCTCTCCCAGTCCCAGGGATTCGCCGAATCCGTCGCCCGCACCTACGGCTGGAAGGGCTGAGCCATGACCACCCCCGAGACCAGCGCGCCCCACGCCGCCACACCCCCGTCGGCCGACGGGCCCCGCCGGGGCCGCACCAGCCCGCGGCCCGACGCCGCTGCGCGCGCCGACGGCTGGCGGCGCCGCCTCCCGCTCATGCCGGCGTTCCTGTTCGTCGTCATCTGCACGCAGATCCCGTTCCTGCTCACGATCTGGTACTCGCTGCGCTCACGGAACCTGCTGCGCCCCGAGGGCGAGACGTTCGTGGGACTGCGCAACTACCTCGACCTCGCCGTCGACTCCACCTTCCGCACCGCGGCGCTGAACTCGATCCTGCTGACGCTGGGCTGCGTGGCGGTCTCGCTCGTGCTGGGGCTCGGGCTCGCGCTGCTGCTGGACCGGGAGTTCCTGGGCCGGGGCTTCATCCGCACCTTGCTCATCACGCCGTTCCTCATCATGCCGGTGGCCGGCGCGATGCTCTGGTCGATCTCCATGTTCGACCCCACCTACGGGCTCGTGAACTGGCTGATCGGGACCGTCGGCATCTCGCCGGTGGACTGGACCTCCAGCTTCCCGATGCTCTCGATCATCATCGCGCTGGTGTGGCAGTGGACGCCGTTCATGATGCTGCTGCTGCTCGCCGGACTGCAGTCGCAGACCCCGGACGTGCTCGAGGCCGCCTCGATGGACGGGGCCGGGGCCTGGACCACCTTCGTCCACATCACCCTCCCCCACCTGCGGTTCTACCTCGAACTGTCGGTGCTGCTGGGCGCGATCTACGTGGTCAACACCTTCGACCAGATCTACCTCATGACCGCGGGCGGGCCCGGCACCGCCTCGGCGAACCTGCCGTTCTACATCTACCAGCGCGCCTTCCTCGGCTTCGACATCGGCCAGTCGGCAGCGATGGGCGTGGTCACCGTGATCGCCACGATCATCATCGCGACCTTCGCGCTGCGCCTGATCTTCACGAGCATCAACTCCAAGGAGCAGTCATGAGCACCGCCGCCCTCGACGCCCGCCGCCCCGTCGCGGCGCCGGCCCGCCCGCTCACGCCCCGCCGACCGCGCGGCACCGCCACCGGCCGGTTCCTCACCGTGCTCGCCTGGGCCGCCGGCCTGCTGTTCTTCGCCCCCGTGGCGTGGATGGTGCTGACCAGCTTCAAGCAGGAATCGCAGGCCGCCTCGAACCCGCCGACGTTCTTCTTCACCCCGACGCTCGAGCAGTACGCCTCGATCATCGGCTCCTCCGGCGCGGGCTCCTACCTGCTGAACTCGGTGCTCGCCACCGGGATCTCCACCCTGCTGGTGCTGGTCCTCGCCGTGCCCGCCGCGTACGCGGTGAGCATCCGGCCGATCAAGCGCACCCAGGATGTGCTGTTCTTCTTCATCTCCACGAAGATGCTGCCGGTGGTCGCGGTGATCATGCCGATCTATGTCATCGCCGGGCAGATCCGGATGCTCGACAACATCCTCACCCTCATCGTGCTGTACACGGCGATGAACCTCCCGATCGCGGTGTGGATGATGCGCTCGTTCTTCCTCGAGGTCCCCGGTGAGGTGCTCGAGGCCGCCTCGATCGACGGCGCATCCCTGCTGCGCACGATGCGCACCGTGCTGCTGCCGATGGTCGCCCCCGGCATCGCCGCGACCGCGCTGATCTGCGTGATCTTCGCGTGGAACGAGTTCTTCTTCGCCCTGAACCTCACCGCCGCGAACGCCGCGACCGTGCCGATCTTCCTCATGTCGACCATGACCTCGGAGGGCCTGTTCCTCGCGCGGCTCTCCGCCGCCTCGGTGCTCGCCTCGCTCCCGGTGGTCCTCGCCGGCTGGATCGCGCAGAAGCAGCTGGTCCGCGGCCTGTCGATGGGCGCGGTGAAGTAAGAGGCAACCGACGGGCGGGTGCCCGCGCGCCGAGCGCCCGCCCGTCGGCCCCCTCGGCCGAGGTGTCTCCGCGCCCACCCCGTCAGCCCGTCGGCCCCGCTAGCCGTTCCACGCGTATCGAGACGCGGCCCCCTGCTCCTATTCGGCGAAATAGGACAGGGGCCACGTCTCGATGGGCGAGGGGAGGGCGGCCGACGGGCGGGGCGGTCAGGCGCCGGGGACGTCCCGCTCGATCTCGGCGAGCCAGGCAGCGGACGCGGCGTCGGACGGCATCCGCCAGTCCCCGCGCGGAGAGAGCGAGCCGCCGGCGAGGACCTTCGGGGCGTTCGGCAGGGCGGAGCGCTTGAACTGGTTGGAGAAGAAGCGCTTCGTGAACACGGTCAGCCAGTGCTTGATCTCGCCGCGGTCGTAGGCGCGCTCGTCCTCCTCCTTGTACCCGGCCGGCCACTCCCCCGCCGCCGCATCGCCCCAGGCCTGGTGGGCGAGATAGGCGATCTTGCCGGGGCCGTAGCCGCGGCGCAGCAGGTGGTAGAGCGTGAAGTCGTGCAGGGCGTAGGGGCCGATCGAGTCCTCGGTGGACTGGGCCTTCTGCCCGGGCGCGGTGGGGATCAGCTCCGGGGAGATCTCGGTGTCGAGCACGGCCCGCAGCACCTCGGCGGTCGCCTCGTCGAAGAGCCCCTCAGCGATGACCCAGCGGATGAGGTGCTGGATGAGGGTCTTCGGGACGCCCGCGTTCACGCCGTAGTGGGACATGTGGTCGCCCACGCCGTAGGTGCACCAGCCCAGCGCCAGCTCGGAGAGGTCGCCGGTGCCCAACACGATGCCGCCGTGATGGTTCGCGAGACGGAACAGGTAGTCGTAGCGCATCCCGGCCTGGACGTTCTCGAAGGTCACGTCGTACACAGGCTCTCCCGCGCCGAAGGGATGGCCCATGTCCTTGAGCATCTGGGTGGAGGCGGGGCGGATGTCGATCGTCTCGAAGCTCGCGCCGATCGCCCGCGAGAGCAGCTCGGCGTTGGAGCGGGTGTGCTCGGTCGTGGCGAAGCCCGGCATCGTGTAGGCGAGGATCTCGGAGCGGTCGCGGCCCAGGCGGTCCATCGCCTGCGCGCAGACGATGAGGGCGTGGGTGGAGTCGAGGCCGCCTGAGACGCCGATGACGGGGCGGGCGCCGCCCGGCTTGTCGCCGCCGATCTGCTGCAGCCGGCGCACGAGACCCGCGACCTGGATGTTGTACGCCTCGTAGCAGTCCTGGGCGAGACGCGCTGGGTCGTCGGGCACGAAGGGGAAGCGGTCCAGGTGGCGGCGCAGCGGGCCGGTCGCGGGGCGCGGTCCGGCCTTCAGGACGCCGTCGGGGTCGAGGATGCTCCCCGAGCGGGGCGCGTAGGCGAACCAGCCCTCCCCGTCGGTCTCTCCCTCACTGCCCTCGCTGTCCTCGGAGCTCCCGTTCGCGAAGGCCTCCAGGTCCGCCTCCTCGAGATCGCTCTCGAACAGGCCGAACAGTCGCGTGGACTCCCAGGTCTGGAACTTCTCAAGCGAGGTGGCGTGGGTGCGGCGGTTGTCGTCGAAAGTGTTCTGACGGCGCCGCTCGGCGACCATCCGGTCCAGGTCGACGTCCACGATCGTGTGCCGCACACCGGTGGGGAAGCGCTCGGACTCCCCGAGCAGGTCCCCGCACTCGTACACGAAGGTCTGCCCGTCCCAGGCGAGGTCCGTCGTGGACTCGCCCTCGCCGGCGGCGGCGTAGACGTAGGCGCTCTGGGTGCGGGCGGAGGCGGAGCGGGCCATGAGCTTGCGGTCCTCGGCACGGCCCACGGTGATCGGGGAGCCGGAGAGGTTCACGATCACGGTCGCGCCGGCGAGCGCGGCCTCGGCCGATGGCGGGATCGGCACCCACATGTCCTCGCAGATCTCGACGAACAGCGACAGGCCCGGCACATCCTCGACCGTGATCACGTTGTGCGGTGTCAGCGTGGCGTCCTCGTTGCCGAGGCGCACGGCCTGGTGGGCCACGTCGTCGCCGGGCGCGAACCAGCGCCGCTCGTAGAACTCGCGGTAGCTGGGGAGGTTCTGCTTCGGGGTGATGCCGAGGATCCGGCCGCGGTGGATCACGACCGCGCAGTTGAAGATCCGCGTGCGGTCCATCGCGCGCAGCGGGGCGCCGAGCACGATGATCGGCATCAGCTCCTCGCTCGCCTCGAGGACGGTGAGCACCGCCTGCTCGGCCGCATCCAGCAGCGGCTCCTGCATCACGAGGTCGTCCAGCGAGTACCCGGTCAGCGATAGCTCGGGGAAGACCGCGATCCCGACCTGCTGGTCGTGCAGGTCGCGCAGCACCTCGAGGTGGCGCTCGGCGTTCGTGGCCGGGTCGGCGAGCGCGACCGGCAGCGTCACCGCGGCGACGCGCACGAAGCCGTGGTCGTAGATCGAGGCGTGGGGGTCCGTGGCCGTGGCCTCGGGACCGGCGGTGTCCGTCGCAGAGCTCATGGTCAGAGCGTAGTGGAGTGCGGCGCGCTCGGCCCGATCACAGGCGCGCTCGGCCCGATCACGACGGACTCGGCCCGGGCGATCGCTGTGCTGCGATAGTTTGAGCCGGTGCATCATCGGGACCGTGCAGGCAGGAGGGCGAGTCGATGAACGCTCGTAGGCCCCTGCTGGGCTGGCTGCTCATCGCGCCGAGCCTCATCGGCGTCACCTGCTTCCTGATCCTCCCCGTCGTGCTCGCGTTCGTGGTCTCCCTGTTCCGCTGGGACCTGCTGGGCACGCGGAAGTTCCTGGGGCTGGACAACTACATCTCCCTGCTCAGCGACGGCGCGCTCGCGAACTCGCTGCTGGTCACCGCGATCTTCACGTTGATCTCGGTGCCGGTCTCGCTCGCGATCGGGCTCGTGCTCGCCACGCAGCTGGTCCGTGCCCTGCCCGGCTCCGCGATCGTGAGGGTGATCGTGGTGATCCCGTGGGTGTGCGCGCCGCTCGCGCTCGGCGTGGTGTGGAAGTGGATCTTCCAGCCGTCCGTCGGCGCACTGAACCAGATCCTCGGGGTGCGGATCGAATGGCTGACCGATCCCTCGCTCGCCCTGCCCGCGGTCGCCTTCGTCGCGATCTGGCAGAACGTCGGCTATATCTCGCTGTTCTTCCAGGCAGGGCTGACGCGGATCCCCGGCTAGATCTACGAGGCCGCGCGGATCGACGGCGCCAGCTCCGCCCAGCAGATGTGGTTCATGACGATCCCGCTGCTGCGCCCCACCACGTTCTTCCTCGCGGTCACGCAGGTGGTCGCGTCCTTCCAGGTGTTCGACATGGTCTACGCCCTCACCGGCGGCGGCCCGCAGCACCGCACCGAGGTCATCGCCTCCCTCATCTACAACGAAGCGTTCGGCGCGAGCCGGCTGGGCCGCGCGAGCGCCGTCGCCGTCATCCTGTTCCTCCTGCTGGTGGTGATCACGGCGATCCAGCAGCGCTGGTTCTCCAAGCGCATCACCTACGACATGAGCTGAGAGGAGGGACGTGATGACTGCACAGACCACGACTCGCCGCCGACCGCTGACCGGTTCGCTGCTGGTGCGCCGCGTGCTCGGCCACGGCGCGACCTATCTCGTGCTGATCGCCACGGCGGTGCTGACGCTGGGGCCGTTCCTGTTCTCGGTGATGACCGCGTTCACCTCCACCACCCAGTTCGCGCAGCAGGGGCCGCTGTCGATCCCCTCCCCCGCGGTGCTCGACAACTTCCGGGCCCTGTTCTCGCCCACCTCCACGTCCGACGGCTTCGTCACGCCCGTCGCGGTGACGATCCAGATGGTCACCGTGATCCTGGTGGGCCAGATGGTGTTCTCGGTGCTGGCCGCCTATGCCTTCGCACAGCTGCGCTTCCCCGGCCGTGACCTGCTGTTCTGGGTGTACATCGCGACGCTCATGGTGCCGCAGGTCGTCGTGGTGGTGCCGCTGTACCTGATGCTCTCCGAGGTGGGGCTGCGCAACACCTTCTGGGCGCTCGTGCTGCCCTTCGTGCTCGGCTCTCCCTACGCGATCTTCCTGCTGCGGGAGAACTTCCGCGGCATCCCCTCCGAGCTCATGGACGCGATGCGGATCGACGGCGCCGGCACGCTGCGCCTGCTGTGGCACCTGGTGGTGCCGCTGAACCGGCCGATCATCGTCACGCTCGTGCTGATCACCGTGGTCACGCACTGGAACAGCTTCATGTGGCCGATGGTCATCACCTCCGGACCCACGTGGCGAGTCATCACCGTCGCGACCGCGTCGCTGCAGTCGCAGTACAACAACAACTGGACCCTCGTCATGGCCGGGACCACGCTCGCGATGCTGCCGCTGGTGCTGCTGATGATCGTCTTCCAGAAGCAGATCACGAACTCCGTGGGCGAGGCGACCCTGCGTTGACCCCGGGCCCGGCCCGCCCCCTCCGCCTGCCCCATCCAGCCCCGTCCCCAGAAATGTCGCGCTACGACCGATGAGCGCTCCGGCATCGGTCGTAGCGCGACAAAACTGCGCCATAGCCCCGGCGAGCACGTGGGCTCACCGGCCGGCTGGGCGGCGGCCCGGACCCCTGCGCCAGGTACGTGACGACGTGCGACGGGATGGGTCGGGAGGTGGCCGGGGTACGTCGTGCCCGCCCCGGAATAGCCCCTACGGGCGATAATGGCTTCACCCGTCTGCTCCGGAAGGAACTCCGCCATGCTGAATCGCCGCACACTCCTCTCCTCCTTCGCCGCCGCCGGCCTGCTCGGCACCGCGGCGGCCTGCTCCCCCTCCGGCTCCGGCGGCTCCGCCGGTTCCGGCAGCGGTTCGGGCGGCAGCGACGCCGGCGGCAGCTCCGGCGGGGACAAGGGCACGCTGACCTTCCGCCTCTGGGACGAGAACGCCGTGCCCGCGTACGAGGAGTCCTTCGCCGCGTTCACGGAGTCCTCCGGGTGGAACGTGACCATCGATGTGGTGCCGTGGGCCGACTACTGGACCCGCCTGCCGCTGGACATCGCCAGCGGTGACGCGGCCGACGTCTATTGGGTGAACTCCGCGAACTACATCCAGCTCAAGGACTCCGAGGCGCTGCTGGACATCAACCAGGTCATTCCCGACGGTGCCTCCCAGTGGGAGAAGGCCGTGGTGGACCTGTACACGCGCGACGGCGGGCTCTGGGGCGTGCCGCAGATCTGGGACTCGATCGCGCTGTTCTACAACAAGAAGCTCGTCGAGGAGGCGGGCGTGGACCCGGCCTCCCTCGCCTTCGACCCCTCCGCGGACTCGGACAGCCTGCGCGAGGCGGGCACGGTCCTGACGCTGGACGGCGAGGGTCGCCACCCGGGTGAGGACGGCTTCGACCCCGACTCCCGTACGCAGTTCGGCTTCAACTCGCAGGCCGATCGGCAGGCGATCATCGGCCCGATGCTCGCCGCGAACGGCGCCGTGTGGGAGAAGGACGACCAG
>DAHVRS010000156.1 GCA_027322375.1 Brachybacterium sp.
CTCGATCATCGACGGGTCCCCCCCCCCTGGCCTACACCGAGGCGCTCGAGGACGAGACCGCGGCGACGACCATCGCGTTCTTCCACCGCGCCCGAGCGTTCTTCGCCGAGCACGGGACTACGCGGATCTCTCGCCTGGTCACGGACCACGGCAGCAACTACACCGCAAGGTCGTTCCGTCGCTCGACCTGCGCGTTCATCGGCCGGCACCAGCGCACCAGGATCTATACGCCCCGCCACAACGGGAAGGTCGAGCGCTACCAGCGGATCATGGCGGACGAGTGCCTCTACGCCCGCGCCTACGCTTCCGAGAACGAGAGGCGAGAGGCCATCGCGGTCTGGGTCCATCACTATGACTACCATCGGCCCCACACCGCCTGCGGCGATCAGCCCCCGGCCTCACGCCTCCACACCGGCGTCGACAACGTCATGACCAACTACATCTAGGTCGGATCAGATCCGAGGCTGCGTTCGCCAGCCTCGCCGGCGCCAGTCCGATCCTCGCGTCCTCGGGCAACACCGTGCGGCACCGCACCAACCGCGGAGCTGACCGCCGTCTGAACCGCGCCCTCCGCATGGCCATCGTCACTCGCATGCGCATGGACCCAAGAACTCGCGCCTACGTCGAGCGCCGCACTGCTGAAGGACGCACCTTCCGCGAAATTCGCCGCTACCTGAAGCGATACCTCGCACGCGAGATCTACCGCCACCTCACCACCGCAGCCCGCACCCAACTCGCCGCTTGACAAACATAGGAGATTCAACGGGATCATCGAGCTCGGCCGCCGCATCGCCCGCGGCTTCCGGAACTTCGAGCACGACCGCCTCCGCATGCTCCTCATCACCGGCGGCCTCGACGCCTCACCCCACACTCCACTCTGAAGAGGCTGCAACGTGCAGCGGAGTAGCATGTGGGGCGCGGCCATGTCCTCGGTGGGTTCATGTGATTACCCTCGAACCGCTGGTCCTGCCATGGTTTCCGTCCGTGACCACCGCGCGGACAGATGACTGAATCCTGTACGAGACCGAAGTGTTACCGGCAGATGGAATGCAGTTGACACGGGAGGGTGCAGACTGGGGGCGTGCCGCACAAGGATCGTGCGGTCCACGAACACGAGTCATCCAGGAGAACCCATGGCCATCTCGCGCCGTTCCATGATGCTGGGCACCGCCGCCGGTGGCGCAGCTGCCCTCACCCTCGCCGCGTGCGGCTCCGACGACAGCGGGAAGGGGGGCGGCGCCGGCTCCGGCGGCGGCTCCGGCGACCCGATCTACGCGAACACCACCGAGCCGGAGAACCCCCTGCTCCCCGCCAACACCGGTGAGGTGGGCGGCGGTCGCATCGTCACGATGATCTACGCGGGCCTGGTCTACTACAAGGCCGACGGCTCCATCGAGAACGACATCGCCGAGTCCATCGAGTCCGAGGACAACCAGAACTGGACCATCAAGATCCGTTCGGGCCTCACCTACTCCGACGGCTCCACCCCGATCACCGCGCAGGACTTCGTCAACGCCTGGAACTACGGCGCGCACCCAGTCAATGCACAGCTTGGTAACTCGTTTTTCGAGCCGATTGAGGGTTTCGAGGAGCTGAAGGCGGAAGGCGTCGCCGCCGATGCGACCCTCTCCGGCCTCGAGGTGGTGGACGACACCACCTTCACCGCCCGCCTCGTCTCCGCGCAGTCGGACTTCCCGACGCGCCTGGGCTACTCGGCCTACATGCCGATGCCGCCCTCGGCCTTCGACGACATGGAGGCCTACGGCGAGGCGCCGCTCGCCAACGGCCCCTACAAGCTCGAGTCGTGGAGCCACGACAAGGAGCTCGTGCTGGTCCCGAACGAGTCCTACGACGGCCCCCGCAAGGCGAAGAACTCCGGCATCACCTTCACGGTCTACCAGGACCCGGAGACGATGTACCTCGACCTGCAGTCGGACAACGTCGACGTCGTCGACCAGCTGCCCGGCTCGGCGCTGGCGACCTTCGAGGACGACCTCGGCGACCGCGCCGTGAACGCCCCCGGCGCCGTCTTCCAGTCGATCACCCTGCCCGGCTACGACCCGAACTTCGAGGGCGAGGCCGGTGCGATCCGCCGCAAGGCGCTCTCGCGCGCGATCGACCGCCAGTCGATCTGCGACAACCTCTTCTTCGGCACCCGCACCCCGGCCACGGACTTCGTCTCCCCGGTGATCCCCGGCGGCGGCGCGACCGACATCCCCGGCGCCGAGGTCCTCGAGTTCGACGAGGCCGAGGCGAAGAAGCTGTGGGCCGAGGCGGAGAAGCTCAAGCCCTTCGAGGGCCCGTTCACCCTCGCCTACAACGCCGACGGTCCGCACGCGGACTGGGTCGAGGCGGTCTGCAACTCGCTGACCAACGTGCTCGGCATCGAGGCGAAGCCCACCCCGTTCCCGGCCTTCGGCGAGATGCGCGAGCAGATCCGTGCCCGCGAGCTCAAGGGCACCTGGCGCT
>DAHVRS010000566.1 GCA_027322375.1 Brachybacterium sp.
CGCTCGCGTGCCTGACCCGCACGAAGACCTTCGCTGCGGGCGTCTCCAGCTTCGGCGTCGCGGAGCTCGAGAACTTCCGCCAGGACACGCACGACTTCGAGTCCCGTTACATCGACGGGCTCGTGGGCCCCTATCCCGAGCGGCGCGACCTGTACGTGGAGCGGGCCCCGCTCAGCCACGTCGACGAGCTCGAGGTGCCTGTCCTGCTGCTGCAGGGCGACGAGGACCGCATCGTCCCGCCCAGCCAGTCCGAGGCGTTCCGCGACGCGCTCGCCGCGAAGGGCATCCCGCACGCCTACCTGCTCTTCGAGGGCGAGCAGCACGGCTTCCGCAAGGCTCCGAACATCATCCGCGCGATCGAGGCGTCGCTGTCCTTCTACGGGCAGGTGCTCGGATTCAGCCCGACCTGCGTGCCCGTGCTCGAGCTGCGCAGGGACTGAGGGAGGAACCGGGGTGGCACAAGGAATGCAGGGGACGCAGGGAGCACAGGGCATGCAGGGCGCGCCGGGCATGCCGGGGCCGCGCGCGAGCCGGCCGCCGGTGAGGATCGCGACCGCGCTGGTCCTCCTCGCGGCGCTCTCGGTGCTGGTGGATGTGGCGGGCTATCTGTGGCTGCTCACGCCCTGGTCCGTGGGGGCGATGGAGCCGGACCGGGCCTTGCTCATGCTGTTCGCCATCGGGGTGATCCTGGTGGCGCTGCTGTCCATCGCGCTCTGGCTCGCCACCGTGGTGCTCGCGATCCTCACCATGGTGTGGGGGAGGGGCGCGATGCGCGTCGGCGCCCTGCTCGTCCTGCTGCCCATCACCATCTCCACCTTCGTCTCCGCGGACATCTCCGGGGACTCCGACGGTGCTCAGACGGCCCGCTCGATCCTCCACGTGGTCGGCATCGTCGCGGACTGGATCGGGATCGCGCTCGTCGTCGTCGGGATCGTGCTCCTGCTGCGCGGGATCCGCGAGGCGCGCCGAATGTGACGCTTGCCGCGACCGCGCTCGCCGCCGCAGGCGCCGTCGGCCTCCCGACCGCAGCCCACGCGATGGGCGACCCCGCCCCGCACAAGGAGCGACCCGCTGTGAAGGAAGCACGCACCGCACCCCACTGGGGCGGGAAGGGCAACCGCCGCCACCCCTGGGACCGCACCGGCAGCGGCCGCACGCTGCGCGAGGCGAGCCCCACCTCCGTGGGCCTGGATCCGGCCGAGCTGGACCGCCTGCCCGGCATCGTCCGCGCCGGTCTCGAGAACGATCCGCCGCGCTTCGCGAGCGCGAGCCTGCTTGTCGCCTCCCAGGGCGGGATCGCCTTTGAGCACGCCGACGGATATGCGCTGCGCTGGCAGGACAAGACCACCGAACTGCCCGAGGCGGAGTGGATCGAGGCCCGCACCGACACGATCTTCGACCTCGCCTCGATCTCGAAGATCTTCACCGCCACCGCCGTGATGCAGCAGGTGGAGAAGGGGACTCTCGCGCTCTCGGATCGCGTGGCTGATCATCTGCCGCGCTTCGCCGAGAACGGGAAGGGCGAGGTGACGATCGAGCACCTGCTCGCGCATGTGGGCGGGCTGCCTGCCTTCATCAACCTCTACTCCGCTTACCCGGACGTCGACTCGCGCATCGACGCGGTCCTCACCGTCGCGCCGAACACCCCGCCCGGCACGAAGTACGTGTACAGCGACCTGGGCCTGATCACGCTGGGGCTGATCGTCGAGAAGCTCTCCGGGCAGCGGCTCGATGCGTACGTGGGCGAGCACATCACCGCCCCGCTCGGCATGGACGACACGATGTACACCCCGCCCGCGGAGCTGAAGCCTCGCATCGCCGCGACCGAGTACGAGGACTACTTCAGCGAGCTCGTCCACGGCCGCGTCCACGACGAGAACGCCTTCTCCCTGGGCGGCGTCGCCGGGCACGCCGGAGTGTTCTCCACCGCCCGTGACCTCGCCGTGTTCGCCCAGATGTTCCTGGGAGGCGGACGCTATGGCAGCGCCCGCATCCTCGAGGCCGCGACGGTCAAGGACATGTTCACCGACCGCAACGCCGAGGTCACCGGCGTGGGCGGCGCGCGGCGCGGGCTCGGCCCCGAGCTCGAGGCCTGGTTCTACCACGCGGGCCTCACCAGCCCCTGCAGCGGCGTGCACACCGGTTTCACCGGCACCTCGTTGGTCATCGACCCGCTCACCGACACGGTCGTGGTGCTGCTGACGAACTCCGTCCACCCCACGCGAGAGTGGTCCTCCACCAACGTGACCCGGCGCGAAGTCTCCACCTGCGTCGCCCACGCGCTCGGGATCGTGCCGCGTGCGGTGCGGGACGGCTGGCACGCAGGGGGAGCGGACGCCACCGAGGCGACGCTCGCCCTGCCCGTCGCGCTCGAGGATCGCGCGGCCGACGGCGCTCCTGCGGAGCTTCTGGCTGACGTGTTCGTGCACCTCGAGACTGCGTACGACGTGCTCATCGTCGAAGCCTCCGCGGACGACGGCGCGAGCTGGACGGCGCTGCCGGGCCGGCTCGAGGCGAAGCATGAGGACCCCGTGGAGATCACGGACGGTCGCCTCACCGGCTGGGGGCGGCGCGCGGTCTGGGAGGGCCGGTTCCCACTCACGGCCGACGGCGCCCCGATGACCGGGGAGGTGCAGGTCAGGCTCCGCCTCGCCACCGACGGCGCGGTCCGCGGGCTCGGCGCCTGGGCAGGCCGGCTGCGGGTGCGCGACGGCGGCACGGACCTCGTGGACACCGATCGTGCGGCCGATGCGGGGCTTCTCGTCGCCGAGGGGTGGTCGCGCTAGGTCTCAACCCCTGCGGCCGGCGCACGCCGACGTGGCGTGCGCCGGCTGGGGCGCGCTCGTCGGAGTGCGCTGGTCAGCCGGCGAGGCGCCGTCGGCCGCGGTGTTCTTCGCGAGCGCTCAGCCCTCCGCGAGCGCTGCGGCGATGTCGTCCGCGATCTCCTCGGGCGTGACCTGCGGGGACCAGCGGCGCAGTACGCGTCCATCGCGGCCCAGCAGGAACTTCGCGAAGTTCCACTCGATGTCCCCAGCGGGGATGTCCTCGCCGTCCTCGATCGTATGCGCGCCGGTCAGCCACTTGTACAGCGGGTGCGCGCCCTCGCCGTTGACCTCGATCTTCGCGAACATCGGGAAGCTGACGCCGTAGTTCACCCGGCAGAACTCGCCGATCTCCTCCTCCGTGCCGGGCTCCTGGTGCCCGAACTGGTCGCAGGGGAAGCCCAGGATGCGCAGGCCCTGGTCGGAGAAGCGCTCGTGCAGTGCCTGCAGCCCCTCGTACTGCGGGGTCAGGCCGCACTTGCTCGCAGTGTTGACCACGAGGACCACGGAGCCGAGATGCTCGGAGAGGTCCTCGTGCTGGCCGGTGAGGGTGGTGGCGGAGAATTCGGCGAGAGAAGTCATGGCTCCATCATCGCTCCCTGCCGGGCTCGCGTGCGTCCACGGTCCCGTGCTTTGTCCACGGCACCGCTCGCTCGCCTCCCTTGCTGCCTCTCCGGCAGGCTCCTCGCAGCGTCCGGAACTCCCTCCACACCATCGCTTCTCCACCTGCATCTCCCTCCACACCTCGGCTCGTCCCCATTTCGAGAAGGTGCCTTTTCTCCCTCTCGCAGGCCCGGGACGATGGAGGCATGACCACATCAACGCAGGCCACGGGCCCCCTGGGGGACGTCTCCTCCGAGGCGCTCCTGGCTGCGCTGCGCGAGGGCGGACCGGGCATGCTCGCCGCCGGACTCGGCGATCTCGCCCATCTCCTGCGCTCTCTCTGGCAGGATCCGGGCCGTGCGTTCGACGCCGACTCCGCGAGCCGCGCCGAGGCTGCTGATCTGCTCACGAACATCCACGCCTGCCGCGGAGTGCTCGATGCGATGGAGGCCCATGCGGTCGTCGCCCTGCAGGAGGTCACGCGCCGGGAACGGCTCGCCAATGCCCGCGACAAGGCCGCGCGGGAGGAGGCTGCTGTGCCGTCGGAGGGCGTCGTGCACGAGGAGGCCGACGGGGTCACCGCGCACGACCTCACCCTGATCACCCACCGCTCCCCGCACGCGGCCGGCCGCACCCTCGCCTCCGCCCGCCGCCTTGTGGAGGGCCTGCCGCGCATGATGGGCGCCCTCGTCAACGGGACGCTCGGCACGGATGCCGCCTACGCGATCGCCGATGCGGCTGCCGGGGTCGAGCCCGAGCTGATGCGCGAGGTCGATATTCACCTCGAGCGGCGCCTGCCCGAGTGCGACGGGCTCGGCCTGCGCCGCTGGAAGGACGCGGTCGCGACGGTTGTGGGTGAGCTGGATCCCGAGGGGGAGGCGCTGCGCCACCAGCGCGCCCGCAAGGAACGCCACGTCACCCTCACCTCGCGCAAGCACGGCATGGCGCAGCTCTCTGCGCTCATCCCCGCAGTCGACGCACGCATCATCCACAAGCGCCTCTCCCTCGAGGCGGAGCGCCGCCGCTCGGCCGGGAACCGCGAGGGGCACGGCGCGGTCATGGCCGACGCCTTCGTCGAGCTGCTCCAGGGCGCGGGCGAGGGCGAGGCCCCGCGCCTGTCCATCGAGATCGGCGTGATCATCACCGACCGCGCCCTGTTCCGGCCCGAGTCCGGGGATGTCGCCCAGCTCGAGGGCTACGGCCCGGTTCCCGCCGAGGCGGTGCGGGCGCAGCTGCGCGCCGCTCTCGCCGAGCCCGAGGAGGCCGAGGAGGACCCGCTCGGACCCGACGGGCCGGAGATCCGCCTCATGATCCGGCGGCTCTACACGCATCCCACCGCCGACGAGCTGGTCGGGATGGACGCTGTGTCCCGCGCCTTCCCGACCGCGATGAAACGCTTCCTCACCTGGCGAGACACCCGATGTCGCGGACCGTTCTGCAATGCGGTGATCCGCCAGGCCGACCACATCACTCCCGTCTCCCGCGGAGGCAGCACCTCGCTGGACGATGGCCAGCAGCTCTGCGGCCACTGCAACCAGAAGGAGCGCTTCGCCCGCGCGGTGGAGCGGATCGAGGGGAAGGACGGCGGCCACCGCGTGCGCTGGACTGGGGCATCCGGTGCCCAGCGCACCACCGCCCCGACCCCGCTCCTCGGCCCTGAGTCCTCCGCGAGAGGACAAGCAGTGCGAGAGCAGGCAGCAGGAGAGCAGGAAGTGCAGGACGCTGACGGCGCGGGTCCCGACCCCGGGGGAGGAGCTGCCGACTCCGAGGACGGTGCCGCCGCTCCCGGAGACGACGCACCGGTAGCCAGCGACGGCGCTACAGGGCCCTGCAGCGGCGACACAGAACCGGACGACCCGCCCGCGGCTACAGACCCGCGTCAGCAGTGAGCAGCAGCGCTGCCTCGGCGGCGGCGTCCATCGTGCCCGCCTCCTGCACCGCCCTCGCGAACAGCCAGCGGCGCAGCCGGACCGGATCCAGGCCCGCGAGATCTGCCATCCGCTCCGCGAACGGGCCGGGCGCCGTCCGCAGCCGCTCCGGATCGTTGAACATGTGCTGCAACAGGTCATAGTGCGGATCGCCCACGTACGGCTTCGGATCGATCAGCACCCAGCGACGCGCCGATCCGGTCCCGCCCGCGAGCACATTGCTGGGGTGCAGGTCGGTCGCGAGCAGCACCTCCTCGCCATCCCACCCGGCAGGCAGGGTGTGGAACAGCTCCAGGCCCCGCAGCACTACCTCCCGAGGCAGACCGGCACGTTCACCGCCACCTTCCTCGAGCGCGCGATCCGCCCACCACGCGCACATGTGCGCCAGCGGACGGAACCCACAGGCCTCCGGCGCGCTCGCATGCTCGGAGACGTCCTTGGCTGCAGCGCGCTCAGCCTGAGGGTCCGCGAACCCGGCATCCTCGAACCCGGCATCCTCGAGCCCGACATCTTCGAGCTCTGAGGGCGGCTTCCAGAGCTGCAATGCCACGTTCACCAGCACCTCGTCCCGCTCTGGCCAGGTGAGCAGCTGCGCGAGCGGCACCCCGGGCCGCACCCGCTCCAGCAACAGCGCCGACGTGTCCCCGACGCGTTCGCTGCGATACAGCGCCGCCGCACCCCGGCCCTGCCACGCCCGCATCCCCGCGGCCTCGTCCCGCGCCTCCTCATGCGCCCACGCGACCTTCAGCACCCGCTCGGCCCCGTCGCGGTCGGTCACCGGCGCCACCCACGCACTGGACCCGCCGGGGACGAACGGCGCCGACGCCCGCAGCTCCCACCGCTGAAGCAGCTCCTCGACATGCGCCGGGAGCCGCTCCCGCCACGCGACGAGCTCCGGATCCGTGCCCTCGCCGAGCAGCGCCGGCATCGGATGCCCGGCGACCTGCGGCACCGTCCCCGCTCCGTCGGCCGTGCTCGTCGCGGCGGAATCGCCGGGTGCGGACGAACTGTTCGTCCCGGCACCGCCGCCGGTCACGGCGCGGTCACCCTCTCCGGCATCGTGAACTCGGCCGACGGCGTCTGCACCTGCCCCGTGTCCACGAGCCCCACACAACGCAGCGTGCCATCCTCGGGGTCGGCGTCGGCATCGGCGTCGGCGGTGGCGGCGAGGCGGGCGAGCAGCGGCTCGGACCAGCTGCCGTACCCGGGATCGCCCCAGGTTGCGAGCTCGACCGCGGTGAGGGCCGGGTCGATCGGGTCCGGCCGCACCGCGTCAGCGCTCGTGCCTGCGGCAATGTCTGTGCCGGCGCCGGGCTCGACGCTCAGCTCGAGCGCCGAGGCAGCCGGATCCATCGCGGATTCGTCGAGGCAGAACAGTCTCCCGCCGAAGACCGCGAGCCGCGTGCGACCCCACAGCGAGTCGTAGGTGCCGGCCACGAGATCAGCGAGGTCCCGGGCGGAGAGCGTCGTGCCCGTGCCCGTGCCCGTGCCTGCGGCCGTGTCAGTGCCAGTGTCAGTGCCTGCGCCTGCACCCGGCACCGTGACCGCTGGCTGCTCGTCGAGCACGTCCGGCCGCTCTCGCCCGTCGGACCCGCCGCCCTGTGCCCCGGCCCGCTCCCACTCCGCGGCCTGCGGTGCGGGCCGCCCGGCCGCGAGCGCGAGCAGGCCCAGGATCCCGTCGGCGATCGCGCTGGACGGAGCATCGACCGACGTGCCGATCACGGAGACAGCCAGGCGCTGCGCGGGAACTGCCCAGGTGCGCGAGAGCCCTGTCGGGAACCCGCCCGAGTGCCCCACCGCCGTGAAGCCGTGCAGCAGCCCCATCTGCAGGCCGAGCCCATAGTGCCGCCCCTCGCCGAGCGTCCACACCCGTCGGCGCATCTCCCGCACCGAGGCGGGAGAGAGCAGCGCATCCTCGGTGAGGACCTTCCCGGCGAAGGACGCGATCGCGCCAGCGCTCGCCCAGAACCCGGTCGCCGCGGCGAGAGCGCCGGTGGGGATCTGCTCGACCACCCGCCGCGGCCCGTGCAGCAGCGAGGTGTGCCCGGCCGCGAACCCGTCGGCCGCCTCCGGTCCCGGCGCGTCCGCGGACAGGTCCGGACCCAGGCCCTCCACCCCGACGGGGTCCAGCACGAGCTCCGTGACGGCGTCAGCGAAGCTCGCCGCCGTCGCCTCCTCGATCACCAGGCCCAGCAGGCCGTAGCCGATGTTCGAGTACTGCAGGTGCAGGCCCGGCTCGGCCGTGACCGCGCCGGTCCGGGCGATCTGGAGCAGCTGCTCGCGGTCCGCGAAGGGGATCCCGAGTCGCCACCAGCGCGAATCCGCCGAATCCCTGGTCAGGCCTGCCGAATGGGACAGCAGATCGCGCAGGGTCCGGTCTGCGACAGGAGTGTCCGCGAGCTCCGGGACGCGTTTGCCGAGCGTGTCGTCCAGCCGCAGCTTTCCCTGCTCCACCAGGCGCATCACCGCGAGCGCCGTCATCATCTTCGAGTGCGAGGCGATACGCAGGCGGTGCGTGGTGCGCAGCGGGATCCCCGCGGGCTCGTCGGCGGGACCGACGGCGACCTCCGCGACCAGCTCGCCCTCGTGCCAGATCGCCGCCTGCAGGCCGGTCTGCAGCGTGGATGCGCGCAGCGTCTCGAGCCACTCGGGCAGGATCGCGGCGACGTCGAGGACTGCTTCCCGGGACACCGCAGCCGACGGGCGGGCAGATGGCGACGGGGCCGACGAACCAGCGGACGCGGGTGATGCGGGCATGGACTCTCCTTCGAGCTCAGCGGATCCCGGCCGAGCCGGGGGAAGGCACTCCCGCAGACTACGGGCCCGTCGGCCCCCAACTCCCGTCGGCCGCTAGCATGCGATCGTGAAACCGTTCGTGCAGATCGCCACCCGCCCCGAGGACGACGTCGCCCTCACCGAGCGCGAAGCCGTCCTCGCCTTCACCGGCCTCGCGGAGGACGAGCTGCTCTGGGCGCGTCTCGACCGCGACCCGTTCCCCGGACTGACCGGCGCGGACATCTCCGGGATCATCCTGTGCGGCAGCCCCTTCACCGTCTCGGATCCCGCCGCGGACAAGTCCCCTGCGCAGATCCGCGCCGAGGCGGAGATCTTCCGCGTCCTCGACCAGGTGATCGCCGAGGACATCCCCTTCCTCGGCGCCTGCTACGGGATCGGCACGCTCGGCACCCATCAGGGCGCGCGCATCGACCGCACCCACGGCGAGCCGCTCGGCGCGGTCGAGATCACCCTCACCGAGGCGGGCCTCAAGGATCCGCTCGTGCGCGAGGCGCGCCTGCCGGAGACGTTCACCGGGCTCGTCGGCCACAAGGAGGCCGTGCACACGCTGCCCTTGCACGCCGTCACGCTCGCGAGCGGCCGCACCTGCCCGGTGCAGATGTTCCGCGTCGGGACCCGGCAGTACGCCACTCAGTTCCATCCTGAGCTGGACGTTCCCTCGATCATCGAGCGCGCCCGGGCCTACCGCGAGCACGGCTACTTCTCCCCGGACGAGATGGAGGACGTGTTCGACGCGCTGCGCCACGAGACGGCCGATGAGGCTCCTCGCCTGCTTCGCGCCTTCGCGACGCTCTTCGCCCGCTGAGCCCGGCGCCGCCGCGTCCACGCCCGTCCCCGGAATCCGCTCCTGTGCCGCCCAGTTCACCGCTTTCCGGCACGTCATCCCACGTCAGAGGCTCCCGCTCGGGTAGCGTCCGGCGCGTGCCCCGATTCACGCCAGAGCAGGTGAGGCGACGACAGATCGTCGCCGGCGCCCTCGCGCTCATGCTCCTGGTGGTCATCGGCGGGTGCACGGCCTCCGTCATCGGCGCGCTGCGCGGGAAGGCCGACGAGCCCGCGCCGCTGTCCGCTCCGGCCCCGTTCGTCGCCGACAACGCGGCGATGGCTGTTGCCGCCCCGCCCGAGGACGCGCCCGCGCTCGCGAACCTCCCCGACGGCCTCACGCTCGACGCCGGCGAGACGATCGGGCTGGATGTCTCCGCGCACCAGCAGGAGATCGACTGGTCGGCGGTCGCGGAGGACGGTTTCACCTTCGCGTACATCAAGGCGACCGAGGGCTCCGGCTTCACCGACGAGCGCTTCCGCGAGAATTGGGACGGGGCCCGCGCGGCCGGCCTCACCCCCGGTGCCTACCACTACTTCACGCTGTGCTCCCCGGGCGCTGACCAGGCCGCGGACTTCCTCGCCGCCGCCCCGCCGGACGACTCCGCCCTCCCGCCGGCGCTCGACCTCGAGTTCGACGGCGCCTGCGAGGACCGCCCCGAAGCCGAGCACGCCCAGGCCGAGATCGACGCCTTCACCGCCGCGGTCGAGGAGGCATGGGGCCGCCGCCTGGTCATCTACTCCTCCTCCGAGTGGCGCGAGCACTACGGACTCCCGGTCACCACCTCCCGCCCGGACTGGCTGTTCTCCGCCGGGGCACGCCCCGAGCAGGGGGACTGGACGGTGTGGCAGCTGCGCTTCGACGGCACCGTCTCCGGGATCGAGGGCGGCGTCGACATCGACGTGCTCCGCGTCGAGGCGCTGCGCGAGCAGGCCGCGATCCCCGAGGGCGAGGGCGCGCTCTCGCACGCCGGCGACAGCTGAGTCGCTGCGGCCGACGGGGGCTTCCAGCTCAGCCGGGCAGCTGCGCGAGCGCGGCCCGCCAGTGCGTGAGCAGGCTCTGCTGCGCGGCGAGGTCCCGCACCGGGTCCTGGTGGAGCACGAGGGTGGTGCCGCCGCGGGGCCCGTCGGCCAATTCCTCGAGCGTGACCTGCGCGATCGTCTCCTCCGCGAGGCCCGGCGGGATCCACCGCACCCGCACGCGCCGCCCCATGTGGCAGCCGACGACGCGGCCGCGCCCCCGGCCCTCGCGCCGCAGCGGTGCTCCGACCATCTGGGGCACGGAGTCGACGCCGAGCCAGAGCGGCAGCCAGTCGGCGAGCAGGCGGCGCCATACCTCCGGT
>DAHVRS010000567.1 GCA_027322375.1 Brachybacterium sp.
CCTCGATGACGAAGTCCTTCACCGCCGCGACGATCCTCGCCCTGCGCGATGAGGCCCGGCTGCGCCTGGACGACCCGGTCTCCGTCCACGTGCCGGAGGCCGCGGGTGCCTTCGACCTGCAGGCCGATGACCGCGAACCCACCCTTGGCCAGCTGCTGAGCATGAGCGGCGGCCTCGTCACCGACAATCCCTGGGGCGACCGCCAGCAGTCCCTGCCGCGCGAGGGCTTCGATGAGGTGCTCACCGGCGGGCTCGGGCACGCGCACCGCCCCGGCAGCGGCTTCGAGTACTCCAACACCGGCTACGCCCTGCTGGGCCGCGTGATCGACGAGGTGACCGGCACCGGCTACGCCGAGGAGATCCGCCGTCGCTTCCTCGAGCCGCTGGGCCTCGCTGCGAGCGGCTGGGACGCCCCGGAGATCGACACCTCCCGCCTCGCCACCGGGCATCGCCTCGCCGACCGCACGGACGCGACCCGCTTCGAGCAGGTCCCGCTGGACGGCCACGGCGTCTATGGGGCGATGGCCGGGCTGTTCTCCACCGTCGACGACATCGCCGCCTGGGTGCGGTTCCTCGCCGCCGCCGATGCGCCCGACGCCGCCGCGCGCCCCGCCGGCCCGCTCGCCACCGCCTCCCGCCGCGAGATGCAGCAGATGCACCGCCACCACCGACTCGCACCCCTGCCGGTGGATCCCGCGACCGGGAAGTCCCCCGGCTTCGACCGAGTGCGCGGCTACGGGTACGGGCTCGTCATCGAGCAGTTCCCGGACCTGGGCGAGCTCGTCTCCCACTCCGGCGGCTACCCCGGCTACGGCTCGTTCATGGTGTGGCACCGCGACTCCGGGGTGGGGATCGTGGCGCTCGCGAACTCGAAGTACGCTCCGGCCGTCGCCCTGTCCATGGAGGCGCTGCGCCTGCTGCACCGCGACGCCCCGGACCTGCTCGCCCGCCGCTCCCCCACCCCCGCGCCCCGCACCCTCGAGGCCGCGCAGGCAGCACTGGACTGGCTGCGCAGCGGCGAGGCCGCGCACGCCGATGCCTGGTTCGCGGACACGATGGAGCTCGACGTGCCCCGCCCGGAGCGACGGCGCCGGCTCAAGACGGCACTCGCTGCGGCAGGGCGCGGGCCTCAGGTGCTCGATACGCTGCAGGTCGAGGAGGCGCAGGTGCTCAGCCCCGCCCAGCTGCGCTGGCAGGTCCCGGGCGCTGAGAGCGCGAGCGCGGATCTTAGGATCGACCTGCTGATGGACCCGCGACGCGAAGCACGGATCCAGGCGCTGGACACCACCGCGCCCGCCCGCGCGAAGTAAGAAGCAAGGAGCGCTCTCACCGAACGGGGCGCGCTCAGCGGAGCGCAGGCCGGGCGGCCCCGTCGGCCACGTGCGAGGGGCGCTGCTAGAAGATCATCAGCAGCAGCATCGCGACCAGGGCGCCAAGGACCAGGGCGGAGCCTGCGCCGAGCGCGACCGCGATGACCGGGCCGCGGTCGCGGCCGGTCTCCCCCGCCTGCCCCGTCATGCCCGTGGCGGTGAGGGTCTGCGGGGTCGTGTACTGCTGCGGGGTGGACCGCTGCTGCGGCGGAGCGTACTGCCGCGCGGGGGCCATCAGCTGCGGCGGGGCCGCGACCTGCACCGGAGACCCGGACCAGCGCGGACCCGTCTGCGGTGAGGGGGACCCGGCGGTGAAGCCCTGCTTCACCTGACCGGCACGGATCGCCTCGAGCGAGGAGGGGGCGACGTGCGGAGCGGGCCGCTCGGGTCGAGCGGCGCCCGGCGCGTCCGGCGGCAGCGGATCCAGGGTGTCCTTCAGCTCGAGCGGGGTGCCGTCAGCGTGGGTGAGCGGATATCCCTGCGGCACGCGCGGCAGATCGCGGCGCACCGAGTCCGCGTCCTGGTAGCGCTCCTCCGGCTGGCCCGCGAGGAGACGGCGGATCACCGCGGAGAACTTCGGGGTGACACCGCGCAGGTACTGGGAGAGCTCATCAGGCCGGAACGCGCCGTCGCGCAGCTTCAGCGGCCCGTTCAGCGCCACGAGCGCGACCACTCCCGCGGCGTAGAGGTCATGGGAGGGGGCGGGCTCCGCCATCGAGAACAACTCCGGCGCCATGTAGCCGGGAGTGCCGTTGACCATCCCGACGTGGGTGAAGCGCACATCCGTCTCGTGCACCGCGATCCCGAAGTCCGCCAGGCGCGAGACAGGATGGGCCAGGCCCCGCGGCTCGAACATGATGTTCGCGGGTTTCACGTCGCGGTGGATCCAGCCCGCCGCGTGCACGTGCGCGAGCCCGTCCAGCAGCTGATCCAGCAGCACCACCACAGCGGGCTCGGCGAGCTTGCCGCGGGTCTTCACGACCGACTCGAGCGTCCCGCCGGAGACCAGCGGCATCGCGATCACCACATGCTCATCCTCGGCGCCCCAGCCGTAGGGGGTGAGCAGGTGCGGATGATCGAAGCTGACACCCTTCTCCCGCACGAAGCGCATCAGGTCCGCGGAATCCCGCTGCCGCAGCACCTTCGCCGCGCAGAGCTCCTCGGTCTTCGAGTCCCAGGCGCTCCAGACGGACCCCGACCCGCCCTTCGCGATGAGGTCGATGAGCGCGAAGCGCCCGACGATGATGTCAGCCATAGTGCTCCGAGCATATCGGGACGACTCGGACCGGGGGCTATGCTGACGGCGTCCGCCGAGCACAGGAGGTGGGAGCGTGGGCGTGCTCCAAGGCGACTCCTTCTGGGATCCGGTCCCCTTCTCATGGCCGCTGATGCTGATCATGCTCGCGGTGTGCCTGCTGCTGACGATCGCCTTCCTGGTGTGGACCGCGGTGCAGTCGGACAAGCCCGACACCGATCCCGGTCCCCTGCTGGACCGCGCCACGGCGCGCGACCGCAAGAAGGCACGCACCGTGCAGCGCCGCCTCGATGCGGATGCGGGCCGCGCCGACACCTCCGAGCCCGAGCTCCGCTGAGCCTGCTGCGCTGCTGGCCACTGCGCTGCGGGACTGGTCCCGCAGCCTGCTGAGCCTGCCGTCCAGGCTGCTGAGCGCGCGCCTCCCCCGACGTTCACCTCGAGGTGGCCCGGCGCTCACCTTCACCTTCCGTCCTGGCCAGCAGCAACGCCTAGGGTTCCCGGACCTCGGCCCGGATTTTCAGGAGGCGCCACGATGGCACCAGGACGCACTCTTCTGCTCGCCGTCGACGGCCTCGACGAGCACGACATCGTTGTGCTGCGCGCCGATCCGGCGCCGCGCCCCCATCTGACCGCGCTGCTCGAGGCGCCGCCTGCGGCGCGGATCCGTCCTGGCGGCACCTCCGATCCCGCCCCCGCCCTGGTGAGCCTGATGACCGGGGAGCCTGCCGGGTCCACCGGGGTGGGGACGGGGACGCCGTTCCTGCCCGAGCATCCCGGCAGGCAGGGTGCCTGGTACGCCTCCGCTCTGCGGGTGCCGACGCTGCTGGACGAGGCGGCGCGCGCCGGGCTCGTCACTGCTGCGCTGCAGTGGCCGGCGACCGCCGGCGCCCCGCTCGATCTCTGCCTCCCGCTCGTGGAGGATCTCGCCGCGCATCGCACCCGTTGGGACATGGCCGAGGCCACGAGCTCACCGCGGATGGTCGCCGAGCATCTCGCGCCGCGTCGGGCGGCCGGGGTGCAGCTCTCGCAGGTCCCGCCGGACGCACTCGTTGCCGAGATCGCCGCGGAGGCGCTCGCGGCGGGCCGGATCGACCTCACTGCGGTGCGGCTGACCGGACTCGGCACGGTGCGTCGCACCGAGGGGCTCGGCTCCGCGGCCGCACGACGGACACTGCCGGACACCGCCGACGCGCTCGAGCAGACGCTCGGCGCCTTCGCCCCGCAGCCGGACGACCTGGTCCTGCTCATCCCCGGCCGGCCGCTCGTGCCCACCACGCTGCTGGTCCACCCGAACACCGCGCTCGCGAGAGAGGACCTGCTGCGCACCGAGGGGACACTGCTCGCGTCCTACCGAGCCGTGGTGCACCCCGACGGGCCGCGCGGGATCGTGCACGTGCACCGCGAGGAGGGCTTTGCGGTGCGGGAAGGTGCGCTCTCGACTCTCGAGGCGCTCTGCCGCGACCACGCCCGCGCGCAAGCCGAGGCGCACACCCAGAACGGGACGCGCAGTCTGGACGGCACGCGCAGCGAGGACGGAGACCGGGGATCGGGCGGGACGCTCACCCTGCGCCGGGTCGAGGACGGCGAGGGCGCGACCGCGACGACGGACGTGATCGGGGTGCTCGAGGGCGGACCGGGCACGGCGATCGGCTGCTCGGCGACGCATCGCGTGCTGGTCGACGGCGCGGATCCCTACCGGGCCGGCCCCTGGGCGGTGACGGACCCGTCGGCGCCGGTGCTCGTGCGCGGGATGGGGCCGGGTCTGCCGGGGACGGGGCGTCCCGGCGACGTGCCTGAGGGGTCGTGGGCGGAGATCGGGAGGTCGCTCGCCGCCGCGCTCGGGCTCAGCCGCACACCCGTGGCGAGCTGACAGCACACGTCAGACGCGGGGCTGATCGGCCGACGGCGCTGACAGCCGACGGGGCCCCGCAGAGGGCACAGGTTCTCAGTCGGCCCGGACCGGGTCGAGGCCGAGGACGGCGCGGATCGCCACGATCTGCGCCCGACGGGCTTCCTGCGCGGCAGCGCCACGGCCATGCACGGCCAACCCGTCGGCCGCGCGATCATCGCCCGAGCTCGCGATCTCCTCGAGAGCGGACTCGCCACCGGCGACCTGAACCGCGGTGTGAAGGCGGCGGGCATCGCCGGCAAGCGGCTCGGACGCGCCGACGACGAGGTGCACCGGAGGCAGGCCGCTCAGGTCACCGCGCAGCGGGCTGAGCCGCACGTTCTCGCCCGGGACCGCGCCCGCGTAGAGCCGTGCGGCGGTGCCGAGGTCGGTGGGGGCGGCGAGGTGCGGGAGCAGGTCCGCCCACGGGGCGGCGAGCTCGAGGCCGGCGGGAGCATCCGACGGCGCGAGGGTGCGGGCCACGGCGAGCGCGAGCCCGGCCCCGGCCTCGTCTCCGGAGAGGATCCAGCGTCCCGGGCGCAGGAGGGTCTCCTCGACCATCGCGTCCAGGGCGTGCAGCACGTCCTCGACCGCGGCGGGGAAGGGGTGGCGGGGCGCGAGGCGGTAGTGGATCATCGCGGCCGCGGTGCCGCTGCGGCGCGCGACCTCCTCGAGCCACTCCCAGTGCGCGGGCTTCTCCCCCTCGAGATAGGAGCCGCCGTGCAGGTGCACGATCACGCCCTGCCCGGCGAGGTGCTCATCGATCCAGGTCACGGGCACACCGCCGTGGCGTCGGCGCTGGACCCGCTCGGGGGTCGCGACAGCGCGGGAGGGGGTGGTGGGCCGCTGGGAGGCCAGGATGCGCAACGTGCGGACGAGGCTCATGGGGGAATGATCCCACGGATCGGCCGCTGGTTTCAGGCCCCGATCTCGTCGTCCACGAGGCGGGGGCGGCCCACCTGGAACCCGAACACGGCCAGCAGCACACCGGTTCCGGCGAGGAACCACAGCACCGAGGCGCTGGCCCCGGTGGCGCCCAGCAGCGCCCCGGCCGCGACCGGGCCGAGCGCGGCGAGGAGGTAGCCGACGGGCTGGACGGCGCCGGAGAGCCGCGCGGTCACGAGCGGCGAGCGGGTGCGGGCCGGCAGCAGTGCGATGACGGTCGGGAAGGCGAAGCCGCCGATGCCGAGGATGATCGCCCACACCAGCGGATCCACGCCGGGCAGCAGGAGCAGTCCCACGTAACCGATCGTGGTGAGCACGCCGAAGCTGCCTACGATCCCGGGCAGGCCGCGCCGGATCCGGGCGATCACGGTGGGCATGACGAGGCCGCCTACGAGGCCGCTGCCTGAGATCACGGCGACGAGCAAGCCGGCGTGGGTGGGGCTGACCCCGTTCGCGGTGAGGATCTGCGGGAGCATCCCGAACTGGGTGTAGGCGTTCAAGGACTGGAGTGCGAACATCACGGTGAGTGCGATCGCGGTGGGCGAGCGCAGCAGCGCCCCGTTCAGGGAGCCACGCGGCGGGGAGGGCGGGAAGTCGTGCCCGGTGCGGCGCAGCACCAGCACCCACAGCAGCACCGGCACCGCGACGATGAAGCCCCAGAACTGGAGGGAGACGCGCCACCCGTCGGCCCCGGGACCCTCGAGCGGGACCGCGAGCGCGGCGCCGGAGGAACCGCCGATCGCGAGGACCACGGTGTACAGGGTCATGAGCGCGACGGTGCGGGTGCCGCCGTGGACCTTGATCCAGGCCGGCAGCAGCACG
>DAHVRS010000020.1 GCA_027322375.1 Brachybacterium sp.
CACCCCGGCGGAGCCGCCTACCGAGGCGCTGCCCGTGATGGGGCCGCCCACCCAGGTGATGCCCGTCGTGCCCGCAGCGCCGCCGGCCCAGCAGGTCCCGCAGGCGCAGCCGAGGCCGCAGGCTCATCCGTCGGCGCCGTATGCCCAGACCCAGCCGTACGTGCAGCATCAGCCAGCGCCGTACGCACCGCCGCAGCATCAGCCTCAGCCCTACGCGCAGCCGTCGCCGCAGGAGGTCGGGGCGTGGCAGGGCGAGGCAGGGCAGCTGGCCTGGCCCGCGCCGCCGCCGCGCCGCCCCATGCTCGTCTGGCTCGGGCATCTGCTGCTCGTGGGCCTCGCCGCGGTCGCGCCCTATGTGTCCCTCGCGGTGCTGCTCCTGCTCGGCGCCTCCGCCCGCACCTGGGAGCGCTCGCACCAGTCGATCGCGGCCCGGCGCCTGCGCGGCGCGACCGGTTCCGGCCCCGCGTGGAGCGCCGGATTCGCGAGCCCCTTCCGCTTCCTGCTGGGCCTGGTCGAGACCGCGCTGCAGGTGCTCTTCCCACTGATCCTGGGCCTGCTGGTCGGGATCGCGGTCGACGCCTCCTGGACTCTGCTGCAGGGCGCTCCGCCACCGGATGCGGTCCCCTTCGCGCTCGCGATGGTGGTGACCGTGCTGATCACCTGGGTGGGGCTCGGCTCCCGCACCACCCGCAACGGCGCACACCGCATGCTCGATGCCGCCGCTCCGGACATGCTCTGGGGCGCCGTGGTGCTCGTGCTGCTCCTGCTGCTGCTCGGCGCGGTCGCCTTCGCGCTCATGGCCCGCGAGGGCATGGTCGACTACTTCCCCTTCCCCGGCGGACCCCGGCTGGAGGACATCGCCCTCTGGCGCCGCTGAGGCGGAAGTGCCGCGCGCCTGCCCCTGTGCGTGAGCTGCCCCATGCACCCCGTCGGCCCCCAGGAACCGGCGGTTAAGCTTCCCCCGTTCCGTCACCCACCGCAGCCCCACTGGGGCGAGGAGGACCCATGGCCCCGTCCGGTACGTCACCGTCCGCCCAGGACCGCCGCGCCGCCCAGCGCGAGGCACTGCGGAAGCAGCGGCAGGCCGAGCTCAAGCGCCAGCGCACCGTGCGCACCACCGTGATCGCCGCGATCACCGTGGTCGCGCTCGTGATCGCGGGCGGCATCGGCTATCTCGTCTACCGCTCGATGCAGCCTCCCGGCCCCGTCGCGACCCCGCAGGGCATCGCCGCGGACCAGCCGTATCTGAGCTTCGGCGCTCCCGCGGACTCCGGCAAGCCCGTGGTCGAGCTGCACCTGGACTTCATGTGCCCCGTCTGCGGTCAGTTCGAGGAGATCAACGGCGAGGACGTCCAGACGATGATCGAGGAGGAGACCGCGACGGTGAACATCGTGCCGCGGAACTTCCTGGACACCCTCTCCACCACCGGTGACTACTCCACCCGCGCCGCGAACGCCTTCGTGTGCGTCTACGAGGAGAGCCCCGAGAAGGCCATCGCCTTCCAGCAGCTGATGTTCGCGAACCAGCCCGCGGAGAACAGCGCGGGCCTGACCGACGAGGAGATCGCCGCCTTCGCGACGGAGGCCGGCGCCTCCGAGGAGACCCTGTCCTGCCTCGCCGACGGCACCTACGAGGGCTGGGTGGACACCGTCGCGAACCCCTACGGCGAGGAGACCGGTGGCGCCACACCCTTCGTGAAGGTCGACGACACCGTCATCGAATCCGATCAGTGGGGCCAGCCCGGTGCCCTCAAGCAGCTCGTCGAGGAGAAGGCCGGCGCCGCCTCCGACGGTGGGCAGGGCTGAGCCAGTCCCCGACTCCCTCTACACTGCTCGGGACCGGTCCTCGCGGCCGGTCCCGCCCGCTGGAGTGGCGCAACGGTAGCGCACCTGTCTTGTAAACAGGCGGTTGCGAGTTCGAATCTCGTCTCCAGCTCCCGGATCGGCGAAGGCCCCGGTGATGGATCACCGGGGCCTTCGCCGTGGAACGGGGCGGACGGACGGGTCAGAACGTCTCGTACGTTGCCCGGTTGACCATGAAGCCGTGGCCGGTCTTCGTGTTCCAGCAGGTCATGCCGTTGAAGCGGCTCGTGCAGGCCATGTCGCCGCGCTTCGCGCTCTTGTCGTACTCGAGCGTCGACGCGGAGTCGCTGAGCGCGGAGGAGCCGCAGGCGCGCGCGGCCTCCTCCCCGGCGACGGTGATCGTGAACGGCCCATCAGCGCAGTCCTCGAGACCCGCCTCGGAGAAGTCCCGCTCGACCACGGAGCAGGAGACCGAGTCCTCCTCGAGCAAGCAGGTGATGTTCCCGGTGGGGGAGCGCAGCTCGTTCATCTCCACCGCGTCCTCGGGCGCGGGGGAGACCGGCGGCTCGCTCGACTCCTCGGTCTCCTTCTCGCTCGGCTCCTCGGAGGGGGTCTTCTCCGCGGCCGACGAGGTGGTGCTGTCGCGCTGGTAGCTCTCGTCCTCGCCGCTGTTCAGCCAGGCACGGCCCACGAGCACCGAGAGCAGGAGCAGCAGGAGGGCGAGGACCGCGCAGCCGCCGCAGAGGAACCAGGCCTTGCGGCGGGAGCCGTCCTCGGAGTCGTCGTCCTCGAGGGGCGCTGCGAGTGCCGGGGGAATGGGGGCGACGGCCGGGGCCGCCGCGGCGGCAGGTGCGGCAGTGGGGGCGGGACTGCTGCCCGGGGCGGCCGACGGGGTGGAGCCGTAGCCGTACGCGGACCCAGCAGCAGCGGCTCCCGCGGCAGGTGCCGCGGCGGCGGGCGGTGCGGGGGAGGCGGCGGGAGCGGCCGAGGGTGAGTCCGAGGGGCCCAGCGGCACCACGGTCGTGTCCTCGGCCAGACGCACCCCGGTGGGGCGGCCGGGGACCGGGATCGGCGCGGTCGCGGGCGCGGCCTTCGCGTCCTCGTCCCAGAACGTCTCGGCGGAGAAGTCGCCCCAGACGGTGGGGTTGTCCGGGTCCTCGTCGGTGTCGGATGCCGCAGCGGCCGCAGCTGCTGGTGCCGCAGCGGCAGGTGCTTCATCCGTGGGCGGCTCCGCGGGGGTGCCGGGAACGACGGGGTGGGCCTTGGTCGCCTCGAGCTCGTCGTCCTCGGGATCCTCATCGGGGGCGACGGGCATCGCGCGGGTCGGCTCCTCGATGTTCGCGGCAGCGGCGTTGCCCGTGGTGCCCGCGCCGCTCTCCTCGAAGGACTTCTTCGCCCACGGGTTCGTCGCGAGGATCCATTGCCGGGCCACGTCGGGGGTGGAGGGGTTCGCGACCAGCAGCCGGTGCAGCTGCGGATGCTTCTCGGTGAGCTCGAGGAGGCGCTCCGGACTGGTCGCCGGATCTGCCGCCTCCTCTGCCGTCGAACGGTGCTCTGCCACCGCGGTCTCCCTTCGTCATGGGTCCTCGGCAGGCTGTCACCGGCGCACGATCACGGCCTGCCGACCCCAGAGAATGACATACCGGGGTGTGACCCGGCGGGGCCGGTGGTGCAGGTGATGGCCCCGCTTGACCGCATCTTTGCCGTGTCCGCCGTGCCTGCGCGCGCGATGACCAGCGCGGACCTCGCCCGGGCGCGGAGCGCCCCGTCGGTCCACGACGCGCGCTGGGAGAGCGTGACGCATCCGACTCCTCCGTAGAATGAGACCGCTCCGGACGAGGACGGACGGAGCGGGGACTACGTGCATCCGGGGGAGCGATGGGCCAGCCATATCCGCAGCAGCCAGGTGGTGGGCGAGACGACCTGCCGCCCACCATGGCCTACGGCGGCGGCCCCGAGACCGGGACGAACCCGCCGCCAGGCGGCGGGCGCCGCACCGGGCTGTGGATCGCGCTCGGCTGCGTGGTGCTCGTCCTGGTGCTCTGCTTCCTCGCCGTGACCGGTGGGATCGTGCTGCTCATGCGCCGCGGCGGCGAGAGCGCCGAGCAGCCCGCCCCTACCGCCACGGCCCCCGCCACCGTGGTCCTCGAGCGGGAGACGTTCACCCTCCGCCGCCCCGCGGACTGGCAGGACTACTCCGAGGGCGGCTTCGATCCGGATTCCGACGGCATCGTGCTGCTGTCCGACGTGGAGTACGAGCCGCTCGCCTACGACGAGGTCCCCACGCAGAGCCTGACCGTCTACTACTACCCCTCCTCTGCCCACGCCGAGGCGAGCTGCCGCATGAACAGCATCTGGATCGGCTTCTCCTTCGACGAGGTCGACGACGCAGTGAAGGTCGACCCGGTCACGCTGGGCGGCAAGGAGCTGGTCACCTATCGCGCGCTCGGCACGCACGGGGGGCAGGACGCCGTC
>DAHVRS010000022.1 GCA_027322375.1 Brachybacterium sp.
CCCTGCTCGTTCCCATCGCCGTCGCCGCCGTCGCTCGGAGAGGTCGTCGTGTCGGCGGTGTTCTCGTCAGTGTCCGGGAGGGGAGTCAGCTCGCTGGGCGTGCTGCTGTCGGTCTCGCCCGTGGCGGTGCCATCCGTAGCGCCGGTGTTCTCTGTGTCAGCGCTGTCGTCCGTGCTGGTGCTGTCGTCCGTGTTGGCGCTGTCATCCGTGGCGACGTGGCCGTCGTCCGTGGACCCCTCGGTGGGGTCCGTCGTGGTGGTCTCGGTGCCGCTCGTGCCCTCGGGCGGCTCTTCCGTCGGCTCGGGGTCCGGCTGGAGGGTGATGACCTCCGAGCCCTCGCCCGAATCGACCTCGGTTCTGTTGCCCTCGGTCGCGTCGCCCTCGATGGTGTCTGTGCTCGCGTCCGTGGACGCACTGGTGCCCGGACCGCCGGGAGCGTCCGCGAGTTCGGAACCGTCGGCGCCGTCGTCCGCCTCGGCGTCCGCGGTGGACTGCGCCGAGGTCTCGCCCGCCGGGAGCGCGGTCGCGGCGAGGGCCGGAGCGGCAGCGAGCGGGACGCACAGGGAGAGCGCAGCAGTGCATGCTGCGGCGCGCGAGCGCAGTCGCATCAGCCTGGTCCCCCTCTCCTCAGCACGGCACGAGCCGTTATCGGCGTCACGATGGTGGGTCCGACGGAGCACGATACCCCACCGAACCTTTACGTTCGACCCCATGCTGGTCCCGCTCGACCAGGCGCGCAAGAGGGCTGTGCATGGTGCCACGCTCGCGTGACCTACGAGACTGTGACCAATCCTTTACCTGATATTTACCTGTGACCTGCGGAATCGTCCGCTGGTGCCCCGGAAGGGACTCAGGAATTCAGGGCGTCGTCCACAAGCGCCTTCGCGGCCTTCCGCACCTCGGCGAGGTGCTCCTCGCCGCGGAAGGACTCCGCGTAGATCTTGTAGATGTCCTCCGTGCCCGAGGGACGGGCCGCGAACCATGCGTTCTCGGTGGAGACCTTCAGTCCGCCGATCGCACCGCCCGAGGGGGCCTCGGTGATCGCGGAGACGATCGGCTCCCCGGCGAGCTCCGTCGCCGTGACCTGCTTCGGGCTGAGCGCCTTGAGCGTCGCCTTCTGCTCCCGGTTCGCTGGCGCGTCCGTGCGCGAGTAGGCGCTGGTGCCGAACTCCTCGACCAGCTCCGCATGGAGGGTGGAGGGGGAGCGGCCGGTGACCGCGAGGATCTCCGAGGCCAGCAGCGCGAGGATGATGCCGTCCTTGTCCGTGGTCCACACGGAGCCGTCGCGGCGCAGGAAGGACGCGCCCGCGCTCTCCTCACCGCCGAAGCCCACGGAGGAGTCGATCAGGCCCGGCACGAACCACTTGAAGCCCACCGGCACCTCATACAGCTCGCGGCCCAGCGAGGCGACGACCCGGTCGATGAGGCTCGAGGAGACCACCGTCTTGCCGACCTTCGCGTTCGCGGGCCAGTTCGGCCGGTGCGCGAAGAGGTAGCGGATGGCGGTGGCGAGATAGTGGTTGGGGTTCATCAGCCCGCCGTCGGGCGTGACGATGCCGTGGCGGTCCGAGTCCGCGTCGTTGCCGGTGGCGATGTCGTACTCGTCGCGCTTCTCGAGCAGAGAGGCCATCGCCCAGGGGCTCGAGCAGTCCATGCGGATCTTGCCGTCGCGGTCCAGGGTCATGAACGACCAGCGCGGATCCACCTCGGGGTTCACGACGGTGAGGTCGAGGTCGTGCATCTCGCCGATCTCGGCCCAGTAGTCCACCGAGGCGCCGCCCAGCGGGTCCGCGCCGATGCGCACCCCCTCCCGGCGGATCGCGTCGAGGTCCACGACCTGCGGCAGGTCCTGCACATAGGTGCGCAGGTAGTCATAGCGGTCCGCGTCCTGCAGCGCCTTCAGTCGACCATGGCGGCGCACGCCGCGCAGCCCCTCCAGCAGCAGCTGGTTCGCGCGGTCCGCGATCCAGGTCGTCGCGTCCGTGTCCGCGGGCCCGCCGTGGGGCGGGTTGTACTTGAAGCCGCCGTCGCGCGGCGGGTTGTGGCT
>DAHVRS010000027.1 GCA_027322375.1 Brachybacterium sp.
TTCCCCAGGCCCATGTCATCGGCGAGGATCCCGCCCATGTGCTCGCGATCCAGCGCCCACAGCCAGTCCAGTCCCTCAAGCTGGTAGGGCCGCAGCGTCGCCTCCAGCGTGGTCGGGGCGGGGTGCGGCACCGGGCCGGCACCGCCGGTCATGAGCCGGGCGAGACCGCCGGTGCCGCCGGTGACGAGCGCGGAGACCCCGAAGTCCACGTCGGTCGCGTCAGGGGACAGGATCAGCGAGAACATCTCCCGCCAGGGCGCGAGGCCCGCCACCTCCGCCGGTTCGGGCGCGGGTGGAGGCAGCGGGGCAGAGACAGGTGCTGACGCCTTTGCCTGTGTCTCGGCGGGCCGGGCGGGGGCGGGCCGGCCGGTGCGCTCGCTCTTGGTGCGGGCCCCGAAGGCGTCGAGGAAGCGCTCGGCGGCGCGCAGCGTGGTCGCATCCAGGCGCACCCACTGGCCGCGCAGATGGACCAGCTCGGACTGCGCCTCGCGGATCTCCTCCATCTCCTCCTCTGTCAGCTCCGTCTCGCCGACCGCGACCCGCCAGCGGAAGGAGACCATCGCGCCGAGGCCCACCCCGGAGCCCTTGCGCTCGCCGGGCTCCTCCTCGACCTCCTGCGGGCGCAGAGTGGTGCGCTGCTTCGTCCAGTCCCGCGGCAGCAGCACCGTCACCCCCTCCTCCTCGAGGGCGGGGGTGTCGCGGGTGAGGAATTCGGAGGCCTCGGCGGTGGTGAGCAGCCAATCCACTCCGGTCTCGTCCACGGCCGCGCCGCGCACGGTCGGGGCCAGGCGCATCACGGTCGCGGATGCCTCGGCGGCACCGGCCGCGGTGAGGTCGCCGACGGCGCGGAGATCGGCGACGGGGTGGACGGTTCCATCGGGTTCGCGCAGGCAGGTCTGCAGAGGCCAGGCGGTGCCCAGCGGCGGCTGGAACAGGCGCACCACCACCTCGCTGTCGCGGGAGGTGAGGGTGACGCCGGTGTGGGCGGAGTCGACGTAGGCGTCGAAGGCGCGGGTCAGGCGGCGCTGACCGGGAAGGTCGGCGCGCAGCGCCCCGTCGGCCGCGAGCGCCTCGAGCACCCCGTGGCGATCCGTCTCCGGCGGCGACGACTCCTGCAGGTGGGCTGCGAAGGCGGTGCGGGCGTGCCCGTCGACCAGGGCGTGCAGCAGGAGCGGTGAGTCCTTCTCCGGGGCGCGCCACTGCAGGAGGGGCCGGCCGAACCGCTCCTGGGCGCGGACGCGCAGGTGCCGGCGGGCCACGAGATCCTGGGCGCGCAGATCGAGCATCACCGCGCGGAGCAGTCCCGGCATCGCCACCAGCTGACCGCCGAGCCGAACCGCGGCACCCTCGGCGAGCAGATCCGAGAGCCGCTCGTCGATGTCCTCACCGAAGCGCTGCTCGAGCAGGGTCTTCACGGCACCCACCAGACCCGTCAGCTCCGGACCGGTCAGCGGCAGGCCCGGGACACGGCGATCCCCGCCGCGGCCGCGGATCCGCACCCGCTGGCGCAGCTGCGCCGGAGCATGGGCGAGCGCGGCCGCGAGCGGCGCCGGGGCCTCCTCCCGCAGGGCGGAGAGGTCCTCGAGCGCACGGGAGCGGCCAGGACCCGTCTCCTCCCGCACCCAGAGCACAGGGCCCAGGTCCTCATCGAGGAGGAGGTCGAGGCGGCGGACGGGCATGGTCACAGGGTAGGCGTCCCCTGCGACGCCCGGGACCGTCGGTGGACGGCTGGGCGGTGGGGAGGGAGGTTCAGAGACCGTCGCGGATCAGAGCCCGTCGATGATCAGCGAGGTCGCGTCGAGCCACGCCTCCTTGGTCGCTTTCGAGACGCGCGGCCAGTCGAGGTGGGAGCCGTCCACGAACTGCTTCTCGTAGGGCACCTCGGTCACCGCGCGGGTGTGGGCACCGAAGTGGGCGAGCAGACGCGAGCGCAGCGTCGGGTCGAACTTCCCCTTGGAGGAGTGGGACAGAATCGTCACCGCGTGATCGACCTGCTCCGCCAGGCCCGTCGCCCGCAGCTCGTCGATCATCCAGGCGGCCGCGTTGAAGGTGTCCTCGCGGACGGTGGAGACGATCACGAGCTGGTCGGCGCTGCGCACCGCGGCGAGCCAGTTCGAGGCGCGCACGTTGTTGCCGGTGTCGATGACCTTGATGCGGTAGAAGCGCGAGAGGGCGTCGTCGAGCTCCGCATAGGCGGTCTCGTCGATCGAGGCGGCCGAACCCGGATCCTCATCAGAGGCGAGGATGTCGAAGCGCATCTCGCCCTGGGGACGCACATAGGGGTCGAGATCCGCGTGCGAGGCCTGCGGAGAGCGCAGACGCTCGATGTCGCCCAGCAGGTCCACGGCAGTGCGGTGATGGTCGGTGGGGACGCCGCGCCAGCCGAGCGTGCCTCGGGTCTCGTTGTTGTCCCAGGCCAGGACGTTCCCGCCGCGGGTCACGCCGAGGGTCGCCGCGATCATGAGGGAGGCGGTGGTCTTGTGCGCACCGCCCTTGAGGTTCACGACCGCGATGTTCCGCGGGCCGTCCAGCGGGCGGCGGATCCGTTCGAGCCGGTCGGTCTCCATGCGCTCACGACGGCCCGGGCGCGGGGAGATCACCCCGCCCGTCACCTTCGTGACGAAGCCGGGGAACCCGCGCGTGGCCTTCACCTTGCGCGGCTTCGCGGTCGAGGACTGCAGGTCCTGGAGGGTGGGGCGCGAGGGGTCGCGCTCGGGCACGGTGCGCGGCGCGAGCGCCCGCTTCTCCACCGGCGCTGGGGCCGGCGAGGCAGGCGACACAGCAGACACCGCCGACGCAGCCGACGGGGCCGACGGGGCGGAGTGGGCCGAGGGGGCCGAGGGGGCCGAGGGCGCGGACGGTGCTGAGGCCGCGCGCGGCGCCGGGGCAGCGGACGGCGCCGACGGGGCGGAGGCGGCCGACGGCGCGGAGGCCGCCGAGGGTGCCACGGCGACGCGGCGACGTCGGGCGCCGTGGGTGCGCACCGCGGGCAGCTCGCCCGTGGCGGGGTCGAGCGCCGGGGCGAGCAGCGGCTCATCGAGGCCCGGGCCGTGCGGCGGGCGGTCGTCGGCCTCACGTCCGGTGATCCGGCCCGAGGGCTCCACGCGCAGGTGGTGGCGCACGTCGGGCTCGACGATGACCACGTCCAGCGCCTGCTGGGCGGTCTTCGCGGAGGTGATGAAGACCTGCTTCACGCGGTCGCGGATCTCCGGCAGGTCAGCGCCGGTGACCGTGACCGTCTCGTCGGCCAGATGCACGGTGGCGATCGTGTCGGAGGTGATGCGCGCCTGCGCGATCATCTGAGGTCCCTTCCGGAAGCGGTGGGCCGGCGTGCCGGGGCGGGCGCGCGCGGCGGATGGTCCGGGACCACTCTACGGGCGGTGGCCGCCTTCGTTCCCGTACTGCCCGCCTACAGTGGCGGCGTGCACATCGAGCTGCTCTCCGATCCCGCCGTCCCCGGCGCGGATGAGGACGCCGCCGGGGTGCTCGGCGAGGTCGTGGTGCTGCTGGATGGCGCCGGGCTGCCCGAGCGCTTCCGCGCCGGCTGTCACCATTCCGTCGCCTGGTACTCCCACACCCTCGCCGCTCATCTCCTGCTGGCCGCTCAGGATCGGTCCGTGCCGCTGCGCGACGCGCTCGCCGACGCGATCGGGCAGGTCGCGGTCCTGCATGCAGGGGAATGCGCGCTCGAACAGGGCAGCCCGTCCGCGACTGTGGTCGCTGTGCGGCGGCGCGAGGACGTGCTCGAGCACCTCGTGCTGTGCGACTCCTCCCTGCTGCTCGTCGGCAGAGGTGGGGACGTTCAGCGCCGCACCGACCTGCGCGTCGACGCAGTGGTGCGGGAGGAGAGCACAGCGCTGGCGATCGAGGCGCGGCGCAACGCCCCGGGCGGCTTCTGGGTCGCCCGCCACGAGCCCGAGGCGGCCGGGCACGCGCTCGTCGGGAGCACGCCGCTGGCGGGGCTGGATCGCGTGCACCTCGTCTCCGACGGGGTGACCCGGGCCGTGGACCTGCTGGGCACGCACGATGACGCAGAGCTCGCGCGTGACCTCGGCGTGGATCCGCGCGGGGTGCTCGCCGCGCTGCGGGAGGGCGAGCGGGCACTGCCCCTCGGGACGCGCCCGCGCAAGCTCCACGATGATGCGACGGTGCTCACTCTTCGCTTCTGAGGGCCCGCGTGCCGCACCTGCGGGAGAGGCGCGGGAGGCACTGGGCGACTGGCCGCTGCGGCCTGCAGGCTTTGCGCATTCATGACGTTTTACGCCGTCGGGTCGCCTCGTGGGCGATCTTGCGTACAACCTGCATGTCACCTGCGAGAACTGGGAGCACTCTGCGTTTACAGAGTGCGCTCAGAGGCATACACTCGGAAGCGCGACGGGGGTGCAGGAGTGGCCTTCATCGCAATGCTCGGAAGGCGCCAGATCGCAGGTTCTGCTGGTACTCTTCAGAGACGCAAGACGTTGAAAACTTTATAGATGTGCCGTTCCCTGAGACCCCCCTCTAGGGGAGCGGCCGGACGGGCATCACGCCAGGTTCCCCCACCTTCGGCAGCCCGTCCAGCCTGTTCGCCCGCACCCACCCCTGACGGACGACAGGCCTGACGAGCGGTCCGTGAGCCCCCGACATTGTCGGCTGAGAGCTCCGGGCCGCTCGTCCCATTCGTGGGCAGTTCGAGCGCTGGGACAGAGACCGGTCGGGAACAGAGGCTGGTCGGGACCGGCCCGTCTCAGGGCGGTCCCGGCCAGGCGTTTCCGGCTCAGGAGCCGAGGATCGCGACGTCGCTGCCGGGATCGAGGCGGTAGCCGGCCCCGCGCACGGTCGAGATCAGGCGGCGGTAGCGGCCCAGCTTCGTGCGCACGCGGCGCACGTGCACGTCCACGGTCCGCTCACCGGTGCCCTCGGGCGAGTCCGCCCAGACCGTCTCCATGAGCTCGGTGCGGGAGATTGTGCGGCGCGCGTCGCGGGCCAGCTGGGCGAGCAGCTCGAACTCCTTGTAGGTGAAGTCCACGTCCTGCCCGTCGATCCGCACCCGGCGGCCGAACAGGTCGATGACCAGGCTGTCCTCCGGCGCGACGGACGGGCTGGACGGGCTGACGGCGGTGGCCCGCAGGGCACGGCGCCGTGCGGCCTCCGCATCACGGCGGGCGGGGGAGTTGGGCGAGACCACGCCGGTGCGGCGCGGGCGCAGCGGGGTCACGGCGGCGCTCCCGTAGCTGCGGGGCGGCAGCGAGCGGGACGCGGCGCGTCCGGTGGCGGCGAAGGGGTTCGGGCTGTTCACCGCCACGGTGGTGCGGCCGTCGCGGGAGCCGACCAGGCGCTGAGCACCCGTGCGCAGCTCGTCGGCGATGAGGGCGGTCTCGACGTCGCCGGTGCCGGCGGGGAGGGTGACC
>DAHVRS010000068.1 GCA_027322375.1 Brachybacterium sp.
GGCGGCCGAGGCCGGTGGAGATCGCGGTGGTCACCGAGGACGGGGACGAGGTCTCCACCGTCGTGAACCCCACCTCCGACCTGTTCGCCGCGCGCGACGAGTACCTGCTCACCACCCGGGATGTGCAGCTCGCGCCGCTGCTGGCGGAGGCGTGGCCGGCGCTGGGCGCGCTGCTCGCAGGGCGGGTGCCCGTCGGCGTCGGGGTGGACACGCAGCTCGCGCAGGTCGATTTCGAGCTGAAGCGCAACGGGATCGTGGAGCCGATGCCGCTGGGGCTGGAGGTGCCGTCCCGGCTTCTCACGGCCGACGAGCGCCGCCGCGCGTCGGCGCCGACGGCACTGGAACGGGCCCGGGCGGTGCGGGATGCGGTCCAGCGCCTGCGCGCGGAGGGTGCGGAGCTGCCGGGGACAGGGATGGCGTTCCGACAGGCCGTGACCGGGCATGGGTATCTGCTTGCCCGGACGACGGGTGAAACGGGGACGAGCGCGCCGACGGGCTTCGTTGTCGGCGGGAGCCTCGGCGCGGAGGACGACTCCGCCGCGGTGCTCGCGAGCCTGCTCGAGCGGACCTGGCAGCGGGTCCTCTCCCCCGATGCCGAGGTGGTCGAGCGGCTCCGCGCCGTCGAGACCCATTTCGGCGTGCAGGTCCTGCCCGACGGCTTCGCGCTCCAGGAGGCGCTCGGTGCGGCCGATGTCCTCACTCCCGGTGCGAAGGTCTGCTTCTCCGGCACCGTCCACTCGCCCCGGCATGGCTGGCTGGACAAGGAGGAGCTGCACGCGATGGCCGAGGAGCGCGGGCTCATCCCCGTCCCCACGCTCACGAAGACGAGGACCGATGTGCTGGTCGTCGCCGAGGCCGGGTCGCAGTCCACCAAGGCGAAGAATGCCGCGAAGTGGGACAAGCCCGTGCTGACGGCGGAGGAGTTCCTGGAGTGGGTGGGGTGAGGATCGCAGCCGCTGCGGCCGGTGCCGCGCGGAGCGGCTCCCGGCCCCGGCAGGTGCCGTGGAATCAGCGCGTCCTGGGCGTGCGCGTCTCAGCGCTGATGAACCAGGCCTGCTGCTCGAGCTTCTCGAGGATCCCGTGGAGGATGTCCGCTGATGTCGGATCGGCGTCGTCCACGTCATCGTGCACCGCGCGCATCGTGCCCGTGACGCTCTCGATCGCCGTCGTCACCAGGTCGATCGCGTCATGGGTGAGCACCTCGCCCTGCGGGAACTCGGGCAACGACGTCTGCTCGGCGACCACGGCCGGGCGGCCGTCGGGAGTGGCGTGCAGGGCACGCATCCGCTCGGCGACGTCGTCGGCCGCCGTACGGGCGATGTCCACGACCTCGTCGAGGTTCAGGTGCAGATCGCGGAAGTTCGGACCCACGATGTTCCAGTGCGCCTGTTTGCCGACGAGATGCAGGGCGGTGAGGTCCACGAGGACGGCCTGGAGATTCTTGGCCAGGCCCGCGGGAGCGAGGAAGCCGCTCTCGGCGTTCTCCTTCGTGGTGCGCTTCGCGCCGGCGGGATCGGGCACCGTGACGGTGTCGTTCATGAGAGTTCCTCCTTGTCGATGAACTGCTCGGACGCCGTCGACGGCGGCGCGCATGACGGCCGCGGTGACCGCGAGCGCGTCCCAGTCAACGCCCTCCGCAGCGAGAGCGGCGCGGATCTCGCCGGCCTCGGCGCCAGCGCGCAGGTCGGTGTAGAGCACGGCGGGATGCACCGCGCCGTGCTCGTCCCCGAGGACCAGGTCCTGCATCTGGCCGGTGAGGCACAGCGCCGCCACTTCGGTGCCCGGCTGAAGGGCGCCGGTGATCGCGCCGCGGGTCGCCTCGACCCACGCGGCCGGGTCCTGCTCAGTGCCGCCGCCGGGCGTGTGGCGGGTGGGGTAGCCCGCGCTCGCGCTCGCGAGGGTGCGGCCCTCGAGATCGATCAGCGCTGCCTTCGCGGAGGTGGTGCCGAGGTCGAGAGCGAGAAGGGCGGGCATGGGATCAGGGTGGGCGGGAGCTTCTGCGTGAGCAGAGCGGTCCCACGCCGTCGCTCACGCCGACGCTTCGGGCAGCCGCGGCAGCTCGTCCTCGGTGCTCGGACAGCTGGGCTGGGCGCCGTGACCGGTCGCCGCGAACGCCCCCACCTGGGAGGCGAGGCGTGCGGCGGCGGGCAGGGGCTCACCGCGGGCGAGGCCCACGGCGAGCGCGCCGATGAACGCGTCGCCGGCGCCGGTGGTATCCACGGCAGTGACGCGTGCAGCAGGGATGCGGTGCGTGCAGTCGGCGTCGGCGACGAGCGATCCCTGTGCGCCGAGGGTGAGGACCACCGAGGCGATCCCGGCCTCGCGCAGTGCGCCGACGATCTGCTCCGGCGTCTCGGGCATCTCCGTCCCGGGGGTCAGCTGGGCGAGCACCAGGGCGGCTTCGTGCTCGTTGACCACCAGCGGGTCGGAGGCGCGCAACGCCTCGGGGTCCAGCTCCATGACCGGGGCGGGTTTGTGCAGGAACCGTCCGGTGACCAGGGCCCGCAGGGCTTCGATCCCCTCGCGCGGGATCTCGCCCTGGCACACCACGATCGAGGACGCCGCGATCACGTCCTTCGCGGCGGTGATCTGCGCGGCATCGACGGAGGCATTGGCGCCGGCGATCACCACGATGGGGTTCTCGCCGTCCTCCGCCACGGTCACGATGGCCAGGCCCGTCGGCCCCTCGACCTCGCGCACACCGTCCAGGTCCACGCCGGCCGCCCGCAGCCCGGCCAGACCCACCTGGGCCTGGGCGTCGGTGCCGACAGCGCCGATCATGCGCACGTCCCCGCCCATCCTGGCGGCGGCGACGGCCTGGTTGGCGCCCTTGCCGCCGGGCAGCATCTGCCCGCCGGTGCCGTGGAGGGTCTCGCCGGGTCGCGGGTGGCGGCGGGTGTGAGCGGTGAGGTCGACGTTGATCGAGCCGACCACCACGATCGCGCCGGCGTTCATCGGTGCTCCCTTGTGGACAGTGCGAACGGTGGGACGGGGCCGAAGGACCTGCTGACCTTCTCGAGGGTGATCAGCGGGGCGTTCGCCTCAGGCATGGGCGGGAACCCCAGCTTCCGATCTGGTGGGGTCGGTGGGCGGGCACAGCTGCGCCGGGAATCGGTGCTCTGTCGCCGCGGATTCGCCAGCGAGCTGGGCG
>DAHVRS010000086.1 GCA_027322375.1 Brachybacterium sp.
TGCCCAGCCCTCACCCTCCTCATCCACCCCCAGATGCACGTGCGCGTCGATGAAGCCCGGCAGCAGCCAGCCGCCCGCGGCGTCGACCACCTCGGCTCCCTCGGGGACCTCGACGTCGGGGCCGAGCGCGGCGAGTGCGCCGTCCTCGATCAGGACGGTGCCGTCGAAGGGCTCGCCCTCGACGGGGACGACATGGGCGTGGGTGATGGCGATCAGCGTCATGCCTCGACACTCCGCCGCGGCGACGGGGGAGTCAAGTCTGCGGAGGCTCAGGCGGGCGACCGCGCACGGCGATACCCTTCCCACATGGCCACCACGAAGAAGGCGAAGTCCGGCTCGACAAAGAAGGAATCGAAGAGCAAGGACGTGAAGGGCAAGGACCGGAAGTCCAAGGACCTGAAGCGCAAGGACGCGAAGAAGAAGGACGCGAAGAAGAAGGACACGAAGAAGAAGGACACGAAGAAGAAGAGCGGGAAGGAGGGCACCTCGAAGAAGTCCAGCGCCTCGAAGCCCGCTGTCACGACCGAGACCGCCGCGCTGCGCATCCCGTCGGCCGAGCAGACCCCGACCGCCTTTCGCCTGGGCGCGGACTGGACCGGGGAGGTCACCGACCTCGACCCCCGCGCCACCCCCGGTTTCGCCGGCGACAAGACCGACGGCAAGAAGCTGCTCGTCCTGCGCGACGCGGCGCTCGATGACCTCCAGGAGCGCCTCTACGCCGCCCACCACGGCGAGAAGGGCGGACGCTCCGTGCTGCTGGTCGTGCAGGGCATGGACACCTCCGGCAAGGGCGGGATCATGCGCCACGTGGTCGGCGCGGTCGACCCGCAGGGCGTGGACATCACGGCCTTCAAGGCCCCGACACCGGCGGAGAAGCGCCACGACTTCCTCTGGCGGATCCGCAAGCACACCCCCGTGCCCGGGAAGATCGCGGTCTTCGACCGCTCCCACTACGAGGACGTGCTCATCCACCGCGTCCACGGCTGGGCCGACGAGGAGGAGATCCAGCGCCGCTACGAGGCGATCAACGCCTTCGAACAGGAGCTCACCGACGCCGGCACCACGGTCGTGAAGGTCATGCTCCACATCTCCGCGCAGGAGCAGGGGGAGCGCCTCATGGAGCGACTGGACCGCGCGGACAAGCACTGGAAGTTCAACCCCGGCGACATCGACGAGCGCGCCCACTGGGAGGCGTACATGGAGGCGTACACGCGTGCGCTGCGCGCCACCTCGACCGAGGTCGCGCCATGGACCGTCGTGCCCGCGGACCGCAAGTGGTACGCCCGCATCGCTGTCCAGGAGCTGCTGCTCGAGGCGCTTGAGGACATCGACCCGCAGTGGCCGGTCGCGGAGTTCGACGTCGCTGAGCAGAAAGAGCGTCTGCGCGCCACGATGGACTGAGCCCGTCGATGGACTGAGCGCGTCGCTCCGATGAACACTCCCGCGCATCGTCCTGTGCATCACGTCGCTCGCCGCAGGGCCGTGACCTGGGCTTGAGATGTGGCACTACGGGGTCGATGATGGAGGCATGGCTTCCATCACCCTGCACAACGATCCCGTCTCCACCGTCGGGGAGCTGCCCGCGAAGGGCTCGACCCTTCCCGCCTTCGAGCTCGTCGGCCAGGACCTCGGCGCCGTCAAGAGCGCCGACCTCGCCGGCAAGCGCGTGGTCCTGAACATCTTCCCGTCGGTGGACACCGGCACCTGCGCGATGAGCGTGCGGAAGTTCAACGAGATCGCGGCAGGCCTCGAGAACACCGTCGTCGTCTGCGTCTCCAAGGATCTGCCCTTCGCGCAGGCCCGCTTCTGCGGCGCCGAGGGCATCGAGAACGTCCTCACCGGCTCCGCCTTCCGCTCCTCCTTCGGTGAGGACTTCGGCGTGACCATGGCGGACGGCCCGCTGGCCGGTCTGCTCTCCCGCGCCGTGATCGTCACCGATGAGAACGGCACCGTGCTCTACACCGAGCAGGTCGGCGAGGTCACCGAGGAGCCGAACTACGACGCCGCGCAGGCCGCTCTCGCCTGACGGACCCCGTTCCGCTTCACCAGGACCCGGTCCGCGCCGCAGGGCGCGCACCGGGTCCAGTCGGTCCCGACAGAAGGAACTGCGATGTCCACCCTCACGATCACCCTCGCCCACATCCCTGATGTGCTGGACGATGACGGCCCCGCCGCGGGGGAGCGCCGCGTCCTCGTGGACCGGCTCTGGCCGCGCGGCATCAAGAAGGAGCGCCTCCTCCACGACGAGTGGGACAAGGACGTCGCCCCGAGCGATGAGCTGCGCAAGGCCTTCCACGGCGGGCACATCCCCTTCGAGGAGTTCTCCACGCGCTACCGCCACGAGCTCGCGGAGGGGGATGCTCCGCAGCAGCTCCTGGACCGGGCGAAAGAGGCCGGGGCGAGGACGATCGTGCTGCTGTTCGCGACGAAGGACGTCGACCACAACCAGGCACCCGTGCTGAAGGACGTGCTCGAGGAGCTGCTGGCCTGAACGCGCCGGGCGCTGACCGCCCGCCTGCCGCTGACATCCCGCAGCCCGTGGACGTCCCGCCGTCGAGGCCCCTCGGCGACTAGGGTCGTCCCTCGTGGAACCCCTCTCCCTGCTGATCCTGCTCGTCATGGGCATGGTCGCCGGCGCCATCAACGCGGCGGTGGGGTCCGGCTCCCTGCTCACCCTGCCCGTGCTCATGGCCGTGGGCGTCCCGCCCGGTGTCGCGGTGCGCACGAACACGGTGGGCATGTTCTTCTCCACCGTCGGCTCGGTGCTCGGCTATCGCCGCGAGATCGAGGCCGAGCGGCAGCACCTCACCCCGCTCATGCTCGTCGCGACGCTCGGCGCGACCGCGGGTGCGCTGCTCCTGCTCGCCTCGCCCGCCTCCGCGCTCGACGTCGTGGTGCCGGTGCTCATCGTCGTCGCGCTGCTTCTCGTCGTCCTCCAGAAGCCGCTCACCAAGGCGCTGCGCGCCCACGCCGACCGCCGCGCCGCGAAGCGCGCTGCCGCGCCCGACACCGACGCAGCCGACGCTGCCGACGTGACCGACGGGCCCGCAGGGGAGGAGCGAAGCCCCCTGCGCTCGCCGGGCCTGCTCACCTCGCTCGGCGCCGCGAGCGTCTACGGCGGCTACTTCACCGCCGCGCAGGGCGTGCTCTACCTGGGCATCCTCGGCGTGTTCACGGGCCGGCCGATGGGGTCGGTGAACAGCGTCAAGAACCTCATGAGCCTCGGCGTGAACCTCGCCGCCGCCGTCATCTACGTGATCGCGTTCTTCGTGCTGGGCAGCGAGATCGTGTGGCTGGGCAGCGCCGCGATCGCGGTCGGCTCCCTGCTGGGCGGCTTCTTCGGCGCGCACCTGGCCAAGCGCCTGCCCGAGTGGGTGCTGCGCGGCGTGATCGCGGTCGTGGCGCTCAGCGCGCTGCTGCGCGAGGTGCTCTGAGCGCAGTGCCCGCGGCCTGCGCCGCTCCCGTCAGCGCCCTCAGCGCAGGAAGGGCAGCACGCGCTCGAGCACGGGGCCGGCGGGGGAGAGCGTCGCGCCATGATCCCGGCCGGGCAGGGACACGAACTCCGCATCCGGCATGAGCTCAGCGGCGTGGCGGGACTCCTCATGGCGGGGATGATCCTCGCTCCCGGCCATCCACAGCGCCGGCACCGTGCAGGCGGCGAGCTCTTCATCGGGCACGGCGCGGGTCGCGTCGGTCGCGGTGAGCAGCGCCGCGATCGCGAGCGGGTCCGCGGTGAGGAAGGCGGTGCGGGTCGCCTGGGCGCGACGGTCCTGGACGTCCGGGCCGAGCCCCTGCCCGGCGCAGAACGCCTCCATC
>DAHVRS010000093.1 GCA_027322375.1 Brachybacterium sp.
TGCCCAGCAGCACGGGAGCGAAGAAGGAGAAGAACAGCGCACCGAACAGGGTGCCCATCAGGTACATCGAGAGCACGCCGCGGCCGGGATCGGAGTTCAGCGTGTACTTCTCGGAGATGTACGCGAGCTCGCCCTCACGGCCCAGGCCCAGCGTGGACCCGATCGCGTGGCGGCGCAGCCCCAGCATCAGCGCGACGGGCAGGCCCAGCAGAACGGTGCCGAGGTTGCCGAGCTCCTGGAGCAGGAACACCCAGCCGATCGAGATGATCTCCGCCAGGCGCGGAGCGACATCGGCGCCGTAGCGGGCCATGAGCGGCAGCATGATGACGATGAGGAACGCGCCGGAGAAGCCGACGTTCCGTGGGGAGTAGATCCTGCGCAGGATCCCCTTCCGCCATACCGGCACGCCCAGCAGCATCGTGAGCACGACCGCGAACACGAGCGGCAGCAGGGTGATCGTCACCTTGGGGGTGATCTGCAGGGCGCGGATGCCGATCGCCTCGGCGACGACGATCGTGCCGAGCACGAGCGCGATGAGCAGCGTCATGTCCAGCAGGACGCCGCCGCGGCCCGGGGCGCGGCGGTCGGTCGGGGCAGCGGTGGTGTGCGGAGTGGTCATCACTTGTCCTGGGTCGGGGAGGAGGGGAGAGAGACGCCGGCGGGCAGCGGCGCGATGCGGGCGATCGCGCGGACGTAGTCCTCGTAGGAGCGCCGCGGGAGCGGATCGGGGAGGTGGCGGCCCATGCGCTGCAGGGCGCGGGTGAGCAGGCGCGGCACGGCGATCAGCACGTGCTCGGGGTCGACCATGCGGAAGTCCCGGCCGTGGATGACACCGTCGAAACCGCCGTAGGAGAGCTGCACGGTGGGCATGAGGAAGGACAGGTCGCCGGCGTCGCCCGCGGCGGCGATCGCGCCGCGGTCCTCGATGAGGCGGGTGATCGTCTCGTCCTGCTCGAACGCCTCGCGGAATGCGCCGTTCAGGGCGCGGTCCTGCACGAAGGGGAGGTAACCCATCTCGGTGGTGATGTGGGCGGTGCCGCCGAGCGCGGCGGCGCAGCCATGCGCGGCCCGGTCCACGCGCTCGGCGACCTCGCCGAGGTAGTCCAGGTCGATCGAGCGCACGTCGGTGCCCACCCGCACGCGATGGGGGATCACGTTGGTGGTCATCTCGGTCTCGGGGATGACGGGGTTCATCCGCACCAGCACGTCCTCGCGCAGCTGCTGACGGGAAAGGCCCAGCGCGGTGGTGAACAGGGTCGCCATCGCGTACGCGTTCGTGCCGCTGAAGGGGTCGAGCCCGGCGTGGGAGGCGGTGCCCTCGAACTCGACGGTCTTGTAGAGGAAGCCGGCCAGGTCGCAGTCCACCTCGATCGTCGGCTCCTCCTGGAGGCCGCCGATCGCATGCAGGCACACGGCTGCGTCCACGGCGTCGAAGACGCCCAGCATCATCGCCTCCGGCTTCCCGCCGAACCACGTGATCTCGCCCTGCTCCCGCAGCGCGGCGCGGCCGGCGAGGTCCACGAACTCCTCCGCCGGGACGAACACGAAGGTCAGGTCCACGTCCGCCTCGCGCCAGGTGCCGGTGGCGACCAGGTGCGCGAGGGCCGCGAGCGCGATCCCCACCTGGGTGTGGTGGCCGCAGGCGTGGACCGCGCCGGTGGCGGGGTCGGCGTCCGGGTGGGCCGGGGAGATGACGGCGTCGAGCTCGGCGACCACCGCGATGCGGCGCCGCGCTGGGCCCGCCGGCGTGACCGGCGGCAGGGTGATGGCCCGTCCCGTGGTCGAGAAGGATTCGATGGTGAGCCCGTCCACGCGTCCCGCGACGTGGTCGGCGAGGAAGCGGTCGATGAGCTCAGCGGCGCGGTGCTCGCCGTAGCCGAGCTCGGGGTGCTCCCACAGCTCGGTGACGAGGGCGAGGACCTCGGGGTAGAGACGCTCGAAGGTCATGACGGAACAGCTCCTGGGGTCGCGGACGGGCCGACCGCAGGACCTCGCTGTGCGGGACCAGTCCCGCGGGCACGGCAACCCTACGCAGGGCGTGTCGTGTCCGCCCTCAGATGCCGCGAGATGCCACCAGCGGTGGGCCCTACCCCCGCCGCACCTCGTCCAGATACCCGTAGGTCGTCACGCGCGAGACGCCGAGGCGGGCGGAGACCTTCTCCGCGGCGCGCTTGATGTGGAAGGCGCCGCGGTCCTCGAGCAGGCGGAGCACCTCGATGCGGTCCGCCTTGGTCATCGCGGCGGGCGGCTTCCCGGTCGCGGTGATCGCTTCGCTGATCATGTCCTCCAGCACGCTCGTGACGTCCGGTGCGACGAGCTCATGCGGCGGCTCCGCCCCGCTGGCCCCCGTTGCTTCCGGGCCGAGCGCCGCGAGCGCCGTCATGACGTCCTGGAGCGGGGAGAGGTCGCGGTTGATGCACAGCGCGGCGATGACCTTGCCGTCGTGGTCGCGGTAGTAGACCGAGGAGCTGATGAGCTCGCGCCCGTCGGCAGTGCGCCCGCGATAGCCGAAGGCATCGTGGTCCTTCGTCGGGTCGCGCAGCACCTCGACGCCGAGGTTCGTGGACGGCCCGCCCACGCTGCGGCCGCTGACGTGGCCGTTGAGGATCACGCGCACGGAGTGGTCGAGGTCGCCGGTGCTGAGGTCGTGCAGGACCACCTCGCAGTGCTGTCCGCCCACGGCGGCGATCGCCTCCATGAGCGGGGCGAGGGTCGCCTCGGCCTCGGCGATGTCCGCGAAGCGGACGCGCCCGTCGGCCGGGGGAGTCGGTGCAGGGGTCTCGGGCACGGGCCCTCCTTCTGAGCGTCGCCCCTATGTTCTCACCTCCACGCCCCCATTCCACACAGAAAACTAGTCAAGTCGCAATAGTTTCTGTATTGTTGCGCTCGGTGGGACGGCAGCAGGGCCGCGCAGACCCGCCGTCCCGCTCTCGGCACCGACGCCCGGAGCCATCCGTCCAGGAGGAACCGCATGACCACCACCCAGCGCGAGGGCACCGCCGCCCCCGCCGCGCCGAAGCAGCTCGGCAGCGCGCAGAAGCGCACCATCGCCGGCGGCGCGATCGGCACGCTCATGGAGTACTTCGACTACTACCTCTACGGCCTCGCCGCCGCGACCGTGTTCCCGCACGTGTTCTTCTCCGGCGAGTCCGCGCTCGTCGCCCAGCTCTCCTCCTTCGCGAGCTTCGCCGTCGGCTTCCTCTTCCGCCCCCTCGGCGGGCTCGTGTTCGGCGCGATCGGCGACCGGATGGGCCGCAAGGTCACCCTTCTCGTCACCGTGATCGGCATGGGCCTGTCCACCGCCGCGATCGGCCTGATCCCCTCCGACATGGCGATCGGCGTCGCCGCACCGATCCTGCTCGTGCTGATGCGCTCCCTGCAGGGACTGTTCGTCGGCGGCGAGATGGGCGGCGCGGCGACCATGGTCGTCGAGCACGCCCCCGTGGGCCGCAAGGGCCTGTTCGGCGCCTTCCTCATCTCCGGCGCCGGCATCGCGAACGTCCTGTCCGCAGGGATGATGGCCGGGCTAGGCGCGGGCCCGGAATCGTTCTTCATGACCTGGGGCTGGCGCATCCCCTTCGTGTTCTCGCTCGTGCTCTCGATCGTCGCGATCATCCTGCGCCGCCACCTCGAGGAGTCCGAGGAGTTCCAGGAGCACGCCCGCGCCGCCGCGGCCGCCCCGGAGAAGCACCGCTCCCCGCTGATCGAGGTGTTCCGCCACCCGAAGAACACGCTCCTCGGCATCCTCATCGGCCTGCCCCAGTCGATCGCCGGCTACATCGTGCTCACCTACGGGCTCGCCTACATGGTCTCCACAGGCACCGCCGCCTCCGTCGGCTTCATCGGCACGATGATCGTGGGGCTGCTTCAGATCGTCATCGCCCCCGCCTACGGCGCCCTGTCCGACAGGATCGGCAGGCGTCGTCTCTACATCGGCGGCTGCCTCGGCTTCGCCGTGCTCGTCTGGCCCGCGTTCCTGCTCTACTCGCTGGAATCCGCGCCGATGATCTGGCTGGGCATGATCGTGGGCTTCGTGATCCCGGGCGTCGCGATGCAGGCCACGCTGTCCACGATGCTCACCGAGATGTTCGACGTCGAGCAGCGCACCACCGGCGTGAACATCGGCTACCAGCTCTCCAACACCCTCGGCGGCGGTCTCGCCCCGCTGATCGCCACTGCCCTCGTGGGCTGGGCCAGTGGCAGTATCTGGCCTGTGATCGTCTACGTCGTCGTCATCTGCCTGGTGGGCGCGATCGCGACCGCCGCCGCCTCGATCCGCCCGGACGTGGAGGGCGCGGGGCGGCTCCACGAGAGGACTGCGCACTGACATGACGGACATGCTTCTCCGCGGCGGGCGGATCGTCCCCGGCGACGGCCGTGCCCCGCACCGCGCCGACGTGCTGCTCTCCGGCGGTCGCATCACCGCGATCGGTACGGACCTGCCCGTCCCCGCTGGCGCCGAGGTCCTCGACGCGAGCGGCCGGCTCGTGGTGCCCGGCTTCGTGGACGCTCACTCCCACGCCGACGCCGCGGTGTTCGACCCGGACGTGCAGCTCTCGTTGCTGCGCCAGGGCGTCACCACTGTCATCGCCGGGCAGGACGGTGTCTCCTTCGCCCCCGGCGACGGCACCTTCGCGAGCGAGTACTTCGCCCCGATCAACGGCACGCACCCCACCTATCGCGGGCCGCGCGTCGCGGACCTGCTCGCCACCTACGACGGGCAGCTCCCACTCCAGGTCGCCTATCTCGTGCCCGCCGGCACTGTGCGCCACGAGGTGATGGGGCGCGGGGACCAGCCCGCCACGGCCGAGGAGCGCGCCGCGATGACGCAGCTGGTCGCCGAGGGGATCGCCGACGGGGCGGTCGGGCTCTCCACCGGGCTCGACTACGTGCCCGGCCTCTTCGCCGCGGCCGACGAGATCGCTGCGCTCGCCGCCCCGCTCGCCGCACATGGCCTGCCCTATGTCACGCACATGCGCGGCGGCTACGAGCTGAACTCCCAGGTGGGGATCGAGGAGGTGGCCTCGATCGGCCGCGCCGCCGGGGTGAGGGTGCACATCTCCCACTTCCACACCCCGGCCAGCGAGGCCGCCCGCCTCATGGCCTGGCTCGCGGGCGAGGGCATCGCAGCGACCTTCGACGCCTACCCGTACACGCGCGGCTGCTCGTTGCTCGCGATGACGATGCTGCCGCCCGCCCTGAACGCCGCGCCGGTCCAGGAGACCCTCGCTGTCCTCGCCGACCCGGCAGGCAGGCAGCGACTGCGCGAGGAGTGGTTCCCGCAGGTCGCGGTGAACCCGAGCCTCGGCCCGGACTGGCCCGAGCTGATCACGATCGCGCACACCAGCGCGCCTGAGCACGCGTTCGCGCCCGGCCTCACCCTCGCCGAGATCGCGACCCGCCAGGGCACCGACGCGGTCGATGCAGCGCTCGATCTCCTGCTCGCCGCCCGGCTCGACGTCAACGTGGTCATGGCCGTGCAGGACCAGCGGCCGCCCAGCGATCTGGGCCGGCTGTTCGCCCTGCCCGGGCATGTGGGCGGGTCCGACGGGATCTTCGTGGGCACCCACCCGCACCCCCGCGCGCGAGGCGCCTTCGCCTCGTATCTGGCCACCTATGTGCGGGGCCGCGGCGACCTGAGCTGGGCCGATGCCGTCCAGCACCTGTCCACCACGGCGTGCGACGTCTTCGCCCTCGGCGACCGCGGCCGCCTCCGCGTAGGCGCGATCGCGGACATCGCCCTCATCGACCCGGAGACCGTTCGCGACGTCGCGACCTATGACGCCCCGCTCGCGCTCGCCGAGGGGATCGACGACGTCCTCGTCGCCGGCACCCCCGTCCTCGCGGGCGGCGCACTCACCGGCGCCCTCCCCGGCGGCGGCCTGCGCGCAGCGCCGTCGGCCGCCACCCCCTGAACCTGGCTGCGCGGAGCCGCTCCGCCTGCCACCCTGGAAGCACACGACCTCCCGAAGGAGACCCCATGAACGACGCCCCGATCAAGCAGGCCCTGGTCAGCGACCGCGCCCCGCAGCCCGCCGGCCCCTACAGCCAGGGCATCGTCAGCGGCGACCTGCTGTTCACGGCCGGGTTCGGCCCGCAGGACCGCGCCAACGGCAACGCGATCGCGGACACCGTCGCGGAGCAGACCCGCCAGGTGCTGCGCAACATCCAGGCCGTCCTCGCCGAGCACGGCGCGACCATGGACCACGTCCTGAAGACCACTGTGCACCTCGCGGATCTCGCGGACTTCGAGGAGTTCAACGCCGCCTACCAGGAGTTCTTCTCCGCCCCGTACCCGGTGCGCACCACGGTCGGCTCGCAGCTGGCGAACATCCTCGTCGAGATCGACGTCATCGCGCGCGTGGCGGCCTGACATGCTCGACCTGCTCGCGCTCGGCGAGACGATGGCGCTCGTGGTCCCCGCCCGGCCCGCGCCGCTCGAGGAGGCGGAGGACTTCCACGTCGCGATCGGCGGCGCCGAATCGAACGTCGCCTGCCATCTCGCGGCGGCCGGGCACCGCGCCGCCTGGGTGAGCGCGCTCGGGGACGACGCACTCGGCAGGCGCGTGCGGCGTGACATCGCCGCCCACGGAGTGGATGTCTCCGCCGTGACGATGGATCCCTCAGCGCCCACGGGCCTGTACCTCAAGGACCCCGGTCAGGGCGTCGTCTACTATCGCGCCGGTTCCGCCGCCTCCCGCATGGGCCCGGAGACCCTGGAGCGCCTCGACCTCGCGAGCGCGCGGATCGTGCACCTCACCGGGATCACGCTCGCGCTCTCGGAGAGCTGCCGCGCCCTCGTCCACGCCGCGATCGTCGCCGCCCGGGAAGCAGGCGCGCTGGTCAGCGTGGATGTGAACCACCGCCCCGCCCTCTGGGACTCGACCGAGGAGGCAGCGCGAGAGATCCGTGCCGCCGCCGAACAGGCTGACGTCCTCCTCGTGGGCCGGGACGAGGCGGAGGTGCTCTGGGGCACCGCCACCCCGGATGCGATCCGCGAGCTCTTCCCGGACGTCCCGCACCTCGTGGTGAAGGATGCCGATATCGAAGCGGTCGAGTTCGAGGGCACTGTGCGCACGGCCGTGCCCACCCCGCGCGTCGAGGTGGTCGAGCCCGTCGGCGCCGGTGACGCGTTCGCGGCCGGCTGGTTCGACGGCCTGCTGCGCGGCGAGGGCGCGGAGGAGCGCCTGATCCGCGGCCACGCGAGCGCGGCTCGCGCCCTGTCCAGCACGAAGGACCTCCCCACCCCCGGGGACCGAGAAGGAGACCTGACCTGATGAGCACGCAGCGAGTGGACAGCACCGCCTGGTTCGACGACGCTTTCGAGGACGCGCCCCTCATGGCGATCCTGCGCGGCATGGGCACCGAGCGCAGCCTCGAGCTCGCCGCGACCGCCTGGGACCTCGGCATCGACGCCGTCGAGATCCCGCTGCAGAGCGCCGAGGACCTCACGGCGCTGAAGGCCGTCGTCGCCGCCGGACGCGAGCGCGGCAAGCGCGTCGGCGCCGGCACGATCCTCGATGCGGAGGGGGCCCGCGCCGCCGCCGACGCTGGTGCCGCCTTCACCGTCAGCCCGGGCCTGGACCTCGAGGTGGTCCGGGCGAGCGAGGAAGCGGGCCTCGCCGCGATGCCCGGCGTCGCGACCGCCACCGAGGTGCAGCAGGCGTACACGGCCGGGCTGCGCTGGCTGAAGGCGTTCCCCGCCTCGCTGCTCGGGACCGGCTGGTTCCCGGCGATGCACGGCCCCTTCCCGGAGGTGCGCTTCGTCGCGACCGGCGGGATGAACGCCCGCAACGCCGCCGAGTTCCTCGACAAGGGCGTGCGGGTCGTCGCCGTGGGCAGCGCGCTCGAGGACGCGGCCGAGCTCGCCCGCCTCGCCGAGGTGATCGCCCGATGAGCACCCGCACCGTCACGGCGCACGACAAGTCCTTCCCACCCGCTCTGCACGGGAGCGACATCACCGCCCTCGACACCCCGCTCGGGGAGCTCGCCACGCCGCTGCTGGTCCTCGACGGGCCCGCGATGGCGCACAACCTGCAGGTCATGGCCGACTGGTCGGCGGCGCGCGGCCTCGAGCTGATGCCGCACGGGAAGACGACCATGGCGCCCGTCCTCTGGCACCGCCAGCTCGAGGCGGGCGCCACCGGGATCACGGTCGCGACCGGCTGGCAGGCTGATGTGGCGCTCCGCGCCGGGGTGCCGACGGTGCAGATCGCGAACATGAGCCTGGACCCGGCGCTGCTGCGCACTGTGGCGGCGCATCTCGCGGACCATCCCGAGCAGGAGCTCGTCCTCTGGGCCGACTCCCTCGACGCGGTCCGCCTCATGGAGGCGGCGCTCCCGGCCGGGGCCCGGATCGGGGTTCTCGTCGAGCTCGGCGCGACGGCTGGCCGCACCGGCGCCCGCGACGAACAGGTCGCGATGCAGATCGCCCACGCCGTCGCAGAGTCCGACCGGCTCGTGCTGCGCGGCGTCTCCGGCTACGAGGGGGCGCTCGGCCACGACCGCTCCGAGGAAGCGCTCCAGGCGGTGCGGACCTATTGCGCTCGCCTCGCGGCACTGGGCCAGGAGGTCGCCCCGCTCGTGGACGGTCCCGCCTGGATCACCGCTGGTGGCAGCGCCTATCCGGACCTCGTCGCCGACGCGATCGCGAGGATCGAGGGGACTCGCGCGATCCTCCGCTCCGGCGCGTACATCGTCCACGACAGCGTGTTCTACCGGGGCATCTCCCCGCTGGACCGCGACCGCGGACTTGCCGAGCGGGACGCGCTGCTGCCCGCCATGCGCGCCCACGCCCGCGTCATCTCCCAGCCCGAGCCGGGACTCGCCCTGCTCGATGCCGGCAAGCGCGACGTCCCCTACGACGAGGGCCTGCCCGTCCCGCTCGGCGTCGCTGCGTCTCTTGGCGGTGAGGAGCGAGCGTTCCCGGAGGAGGCGTGCGCCGAGATCACCGCGCTGAACGACCAGCACGCCTTCCTGCGCTGGCAGGGCGAGGCACCCGTCGCGATCGGTGACGTGGTCACCCTCGGTCTCTCCCACCCCTGCACCGCCTTCGACAAGTGGCGGCTCATCCCGATCGTCGACGCCGACGGGATCGTGCGCGAGGCGGTCGTGACGCTGTTCTGACGGTGCGGGCTGTGGAGGAAGAGGGCTGTAGAAGAGCCGAGTCCCCTCCGCAGCCCACCGCCGGGCTGCTGCTCCGCGGCGCCGTGGCGGAGCTGCGCTGATCGCTCGGCGCCCCACCCCACCTACCCTGGACCCCATGACCGGCCTGCTCTGCCTCGACCTCGGCACCACTTCGACGAAGGCAGCGCTGCTGGACCTCCGCGGCCGCACCCTCGCCACCGGCGACGCCCCGCACCCCACGACCCGCACGGCCGACGGCGGCACCGAGCAGGATCCCGCCGACTGGGCGCGCTCGGCTCGCGACGCGATCGCGCAGGTCCGGCCCGCCACGGACGGGATCGCGGCGCTGTGCCTCACCGGCCAGATGCAGGACCTCATCCTCGAGAGCGAGCAGGGCGCCGTGCGTCCCGCCATGCTCTACACCGACCTGCGCGCCACCACCGAGGCCGCAGAGATCCGCGCTGACCTCGCCGAGGCCGGAGTGGACTGGGACCAACTCGCCGGGAACCGCCAGGACGCCTCCAGCTGCGCCGCGATGTTCCGCCGCCTCGCCCGCGTCGAGCCCGACGCGATCCCCCGCACCCGCGGCCTCACCTTCGGCCCGGCCGGGCACCTCGCCCACCTCCTCGGCGCCGGCCTGCGATGCGATCCGACGACCGCCGCGACCACCGGCCTGCTCGACGCCCGCACCCGGGACTGGTCGCCGGACGTCGCCCGCGCCGCCAGCATCAACCCTGCCCTCCTGCCCCGCCTGACCAGCGGTGCCGGCGAGATCGTCGGCCTCACCGACGCGCGTGCCGAGGCGCTGCTGGGCATGCCCGCCGGGGTGCCGATGGTGCTCGCCCCCGGGGACGCAGGAGCGGCCGCGCTCGGCATCACCGGCCTCGCGCCGGGCCGAGACCACGTCTCCCTCGGCACCAGCGGCTGGCTCGCCCGAGTCCGCCCCGCCACAGAGACCCTCGCCGCCGACGATGCCTCCCACCGCCTCGCCCTGCCCGGCGGCGCGCTCCTGCACATCAGCGCGATCCTCGCCGCCGGCGCGGCCGCCGCCTGGGCCCGCGAGACCCACCTCGGCGGCGCCTCCACCGTCGAGGCCGACGCCCTCCTCGCACAGCGCACCCGCACGCACGGTCGCGGGCCGACGGGCCTGCTCACCCTGCCCTCCCTCGGAGGGGAACGATTCCCCGTCCGCGACGAATCGCTGCGCGGCGCCGTCCTCGGCCTCACCGCCTCGACCACTCCCGTCGACCTCTACGCCGGGATGCTCGAGGGTGTAGCGCTCGCCCTCTCCCACGCGCTCGACGAGTCGCGCGAGGTGCTGCCCGTCGTCGGCGGCGGAGCGGCGTCGGCGCCCTGGCGACGGATCCTCGCGGACGTGACCGGCCGGCCCGTCCGCGCCGTCGACGGTTCCGAGGCGACCCTGCACGGCGCCGCGCTCGCCGGCGCCG
>DAHVRS010000096.1 GCA_027322375.1 Brachybacterium sp.
ACCACGCTGTCCGTTCCGCTTCTGGACGGCGGCACCGTCTCGGTGAGGGTCCCCGCCGGGACTCCCTCCGGACGGACCCTGCGCGTGCGCGGCAAGGGCCTGGTCACGAAGAAGACCACCGGCGACCTGCACGTCACGATCGAGGTCGCGGTGCCCTCCCACGTCGAGGGGGCGGCGAAAAAGGCCGTCGAGGACCTGCGCGAGGCGCTCGCGGGCGAGGACCCGCGCGCCGGACTCGCCGAGGCCGCCGCCCGCTGACCCCGCGGGCCGCCTCGGCCCCTGACCCACTGTTCCTGACCCCACCGCCACGGAAGGAGACCCCACGATGGCGACCCGGCACCGGTTCGACGAGCGCGAGCCCGTCTTCGTGATCTCCGTGGCCGCGGAGCTCTCCGGCATGCACCCGCAGACCCTGCGCCAGTACGACCGGCTGGGCCTGGTCATCCCGCAGCGCACCCGCGGCAGAGGGCGGCGCTACAGCGCCCGCGACATCGCCCGCCTGCGCGAGGTGCAGGCCCTCTCGCAGGAGGATGGCATCAACCTCGCTGGCATCAAGCGGATCCTCGAGCTGCAGGACCAGGTGGGTGCGCTCGAGGAGCAGCTCGAGCGGGTGCGCGAGCGCCTCGAGCGGCTCTCCCCGGCCCAGCGCCGCGTGTTCTCCGCAGACGCCGACGGGGAGATCAGCGCCCTGCGCCGCGGGGAGCGGCCCCGCCGCACCAGCGGCAGCCGCGCCCTCGTGCTCTGGCGCCCCACCCGTCGGCCCTGAGGGGAAGGCTCCTTCTCAGCGGCCAGGCAGCGCGCCGACAGCCCGGTAGACCTCCTCGAGCTCGCGCGCGATCTCGCTGAGATCCACGTCCTCGGCCGCAGCCCGTCCGGCCTCTCGTAGATCTGCGAGCTCCCCGGCGAGCAGGGCCTGCAGTTTCTGGACGACGCGCGGTGCGAAGTCCGGCCCGTCCCCGCTGACCTGGTGGGTGAGCACCCCGTCCGGCATTCCGTCGCGGTAGATCGGGATGCCGCGCACCAGCGCGGGCGCCCCACAGGCGAGCGCCTCCCACAGCACGATCCCCTCGGTCTCCTCCTTCGTGAGGAAGCAGAAGGCGTCCGCGCCGCAGTAGGCCTCGCGCAGCTCCGCCGGCTCCACGTAGCCGGGGAAGAGCGCGTTCGGCGGCGCGACGGCGAGGGCGCGCTTCACCTCTGCGGTGAGCAGGCGCGGATCGGTCCGGCCGAACCACACGAAGGTCACCTCCGGCATCGCCCGCGCCACCTCCACCCAGTCCACGATCCCCTTGCGCACCAGGTGCATGCCCACGCTCACCACCACGGGCGCATCGGGCCCAAGACCGAGGCACTCCCGCAGCCGCTCCCGCGCGCTGGGGTCGGGGCGGAAGAAGGTCGTGTCCACCCCGTTGGAGAGCACCCTGACGGGGGCGCGCAGGCCGTAGGTGGGAGCAGAGATGAGGCGGCGCGAGTACTCGCTGGGGGTGAGCACGAGATCCCCGCGCCGGTACAGGAACGCGATCCAGCGCCGGAACAGGGGCGCGACGAGGTTCGCGCCGGGGAAGGAGGCGCGGAAGTCGTCCTCGGTGGAGTGCGCCCACACGAGCACCGGCCGGCGCCTCAGGTGCGCCCACGCCGCGAACAGGGGAGTGTCCGGGAACGGCGTGTTCAGGTGCACCACGTCGAAGCGCAGTGGGTTTCGGACCACCTCATGGCCGAGCGCCCGTACCGCCTTCTCCTGATGACGCATCGCCGCCCCGATCCCGGACTCGCGGGCGAGAGCCGCGAGGCCTCCCGGCATGAGCACGCGCAGCGGTGCCCTTGCGGGCCACGGTGCGCGGGAGCGCGGGGCCGGGCGCACGGCACGGGAGAGCCGGTCGAGCTGGTGCGCGGCTGCCTCGCGCAGCCGATCACGGTGGGAGGGACGAGGGCTCATGAGCATGCGAGGGCTCCGATCATGCGAGACAGGGCGAAGTACACGGCGGAGGGGCGAGGCGCGGGAAGGGTGCGCTCACCAGGGCAGGAAGCGCAGCACGAGCGCGCTGATCCCGAGCCCGTAGGCGATCAGCGCCCACGGCTTGCACAGCAGGATGATCGTCACATAGGTGCGCCAGCGCATCTTCGTGGTCCCGGCGATGTAGCAGAGCAGATCGTCGGGCGCGACGGGCAGTGCGATCGCGAGCGCGAAGGCACGGGTGAAGTGCGCGCTGCGGGTCCAGCCCAGGAACTTCTCGACCGTGCGCGGGGCGAACAGCCGCTCGATGAGCGCGAGCCCCACGTGGCGGGCGATGAGGAAGTTCAGCAGCGAGCCCGCGCAGATCGCGAGGTAGTTATAGACGGTGCCCTCGATCGGGCCGAAGAGCACCGGGCCCGCGATCACGAGCAGGCCCGCGGGCACGATCGGGAACACCACCGAAGCGGCCGACGCCGCCAGGAACACCGCCGGACCCCACGCGCCGAGCCCGCCCATGAAGGCCTGCAGGTTCTCGAGCGAGGCGAGCACCCCGGACTGCAGTCCCCACACCACCAGCACGATCGCGACGGCGAGGCCCAGCAGCGGGGCGAGCTTCGCGGCGAGGCGCAGCGGGTCGCGCCGGGGGCGCTCAGTGGTGGCTGCCCCCGTGCGCGGGCGGCCCGGGGCGGCGAGGGCCTCGAGGGCCGAGGTCGTGGTGCTCACGCCACGACCGCCTGCGGAGCGATGATGCGCGGGGTGCGGCGGCCGATCGCTTCGCGGTAGACGTCCAGCACCCGGGACCCGAAGGTCTCGGCGCCGCAGGTGGCGCGGGCGTGCTCGGCCGCGGCGAGGGACATCTCCTCGCGGCGGTGCGGATCCTCCAGCAGCTGGGCGAGATGCGCGCGGAACTGCTCCGGGGTCTCGTACTGCCAGCCTGTGCGGTCTTCGAGGACCACCTCGGCGAGCGAGGGGTCGCGGCGGCACAGCAGCGGCAGCCCGCACGCCATCGCCTCGATGAAGGTCAGTCCCTGGGTCTCGCTGAGGGAGGCGCTGACGAACACATCGCCCAGCCGGTACCAGCGCTGCACCTCGGCGGGGTCGACGACGCCGGCGAAGCGCACCCGCTCGCGCAGCCCGAGCGCGTCCACCCGCTCATCGAGCTCGTGACGGTAAGGTCCATCGCCCACCAGCACCAGCACAGCATCCGCACGGTCCGCGGCGGCGACCATGTCGATCACCTCGTCGAGGTTCTTCTCCTTCGCCAGGCGCGAGACGGACAGCAGCACCTTCTGCCCGGGCGCGATGCCGAGGCGGGCGCGCAGCGCAGCGGCGTCGGCCCGCTCGGCGGCGTCGGCCGCGGGACGGAAGCGGTGCAGGTCCAGTCCCGTGGGGATCACGCTCACCGGGCGGTCCACCTCGTACCCCCTGAGCAGGCGGGAGACCTTCGCCGTCGGCGCGATGATCGCGTCGGTCCCCGCGAGCACGCGGCGGGAGAAGGAGGCGACGACCTTCCGGCCCATGGTGCGGCTGGGGGAGTAGTAGTGGGTGTAGTCCTCGTAGATCGTGTGATACGTGTGCACGAGCGGGACCGCGAGGGTGCGGGCCAGGCGGCGCGCCCACACGAAGGTGGAGAACTCGCACTGGGAGTGGATGACGTCCGGGTGCCAGCGCTCGATGTCGCGCAGCACGCGGCGGCTGCCGGGCATCCCGATCCGGGCCCGGTCGTAGACGAGGCCGGCCGAGACCGAGCCCAGGCGGTACACGCCCGGTTCGCGCCGGGTGCGCCAGCCCTGGGAGAGGGTCAGCACCCGCACCTCGCAGCCCAGCGCCATCAGCTCACGCCGCAGCGTCTGCACTGAGGCGACGACGCCGTTGACCACCGGCTCCCACCAGTCGGTGGTGAGCAGCACCCGCAGGGGGCGCGCCGGGGTGGTCGCCGGTCGGGCGGCGGGAAGCAGGCTCGTGATGTCCACGTTCCCACTCTGGCACTCGGCCAGGCCCTGCGCGTCCGCCGTGCGGAGGAGATGGGTCAGACCGAGGTCTGATCCTTGGGCACTCGGCCCGCCCGGGAAGTCGCTGGCGTCCATGCTCCGAGCCTACGGTCGGGCCAGGTGAGGGCGGCACCGGGCACGCCCGAGGCTGTGAGGGGACTTCCCCCCTGGCGCGTCAGGCCGTGACCTGATAACGGGCTGTGAAGGAGGCGGAGGCCAGCTGCTGGGAGAAGATCGCGAAGCGCGCCCCGATATGGGGGTCCGCCGGGTCTGCGCCGAGGGTCTCCACCGGCAGAGCATGCACGGAGAAGACGTAGCGGTGCGGGGCACCTGCCGGCGGCTCCGGACCGTCGTAGCCGGGGTTGCCGAAGTCGTTCTTCGCCTGGAGCAGGGAGGCGTCATCGCGCGCGACGCCCAGCGGCAGCGAGGTGACGGTGGCGGGGATGTCCCAGGCCACCCAGTGCCAGAAGCCGGAGCCGGTGGGCGCATCGGGGTCGTAGCAGGTGACGGCGAAGGACTTCGTGCCCTCGGGGGCGTTCTCCCAGGAGAGGTCGGGGGAGAGGTTCTCCCCGCCGAGCGCCTCGACCAGCTGCTGCGGGGCGACGATCGAGCCGGGCGGCGTCGCCTCGGAGGTCAGGACGAAGGTGGGCTCAGGATTCTCGATGCTCTCGGTCATGCTGGCCAGGGTAGGCAGGCCAGGCAGGGTTGTCGACCGGCTCACAGCCCGCCGCGCAGAACCCGCCGGCTCAGAACCCGTCGGCCGACGGACGGGGGTAGTGCTGGAGGAACTTCTTGACCTGGTTGAGCTTCGCGGCGAGCACATAGGCGCGGCGCTTGCTGCCCTCGACCTCGTAGGCCAGCGGGTTCACCGTCTTGTGGCGGCGGATCTCCTGCACGCGGGCGCGCAGGTCCGGGTCGATGATGTAACGGCGCAGCAGCGCCCACGGCACGATCGAGTAGAGGATCTCCTCGCACGGGACCACGCGATCCAGCCGGCGCTGCTCGACGAGGTCCGCGACCGCGGGCTCGGCGACGTTCGCGCCCGCGGCGGTCATGTAGTAGTTGTTCCGGCCGATCCGGGGGTTGACCTCGAAGAACTTCGCGATCCCATCGCGCGGGTCGATCTTCACATCGAAGTTCGCGTAGCCGCGGTAGCCGCTGTGCTGCAGGAAGCGGACCGACTGCTCGAAGACATCGGGCAGGTCGGTGGTGATCATCGCGGCCGGGTTCCCGAGCGCCCCCGGGGTGTGCTCCTCGAGCAGCACCTGCGCGCCGCCCAGCAGGGTGACCTCGCCCTCGGTGTCCACATAGGCGGTGACCGAGAGCATCGAGGTGTCGTCCCCGGGGATCATCTCCTGGAGCACGAAGCGGTCGCGGTAGCCGGCGATGGTGAGGCGCTGGACGAGGTCGGTCAGCTGGTGACGGTCCTCGATCTCGAACACCTTGCGCTTGCCGGGGAAGGAGACGGCGTTGTACGCGGAGGACCGGGCGGCCTTCGCCACCAGCGGCCAGCCGAGGTCCAGCTCGGGCACCTCCGGCGCGGTGCCGTCGGAGAAGTCGAGGACGACGGTGCGCGGGGTGGGCACATCGATCTCGGTGCACAGCTGGGAGAAGGTCGCCTTGTCCGCGACGGCGGCGAGCACCTCGTCG
>DAHVRS010000097.1 GCA_027322375.1 Brachybacterium sp.
TCTCGAAGAAGCACTCCCGGCCGGTGCGGGGGTCCACCTTCACGTCGAAGTTGGCGAAGCCGACGTAGCCCACGGCGTCCAGGAACCGTTCAGCGGCCGCGGTGAGGCTCGGGAAATCACCGGTGACCATCGCGGCCGGCCGGCCCAGCGCCTCCGGGGTGTGCTCGCCCAGCAGAACCTGCGCCGCGCACAGCAGCGTGACCTTGCCGCGGCTGGAGCGGTAGGCGGTGATCGAGCGCTGCGCGGTGTCATCGCCCTCGATGAGCTCCTGGAACAGGAAGCGCCCGGTGAACCCGGACTCGCGCAGGCGGCGCACCAGGTCCTGCTGCTCCGCCGCGGACTCGAGGAAGAACACCTTCTTCTTCCCGGGGAACTCCACGTGGTGGTACTCGGCGGTGTTCGCGGCCTTGCCGACGACCGGGTAGGCCCAGGGCAGCTCCTCGTGCCCGTTCCAGTCCTCCTCACCCGCGCGGGAGAAGTCCACGATCACGGTGGGGACGGTGTCGATCCCGAGCTCGGTGCAGATCTCGGCGAACTCCGCCTTGTCCGCGAGGCGCGCGAGGAGTGGCCCGTCGACCTGCGCGAGCAGGTAGTGCTGCTCGAGATCCGCGCGGAAGCGGTCGATGAAGTCGATGAGCGAGTCCGCATTGGTCAGCAGCAGGGCAGGGCGGCCGACGGGCCGCTGCGCGGCCAGGTCGATCAGCGCATCGCGCATGTCCTGATCGGAGGCGTCCGCGCCGAGGACCAGCAGGTCTGAGGTGACGGTGTGCTCGTTCATCGCCACCGGGACCCGCACCACGGTGGTGCAGCGCATCCCGTACTGCTGGTGGAAGGCGATGGTGAGGTTCAGGGAGTTCAGACCGGCCCCGAGCACGACGACGTCGAAACCGGGATCGACCGGGGTGGAGGGCGAGCGCATGGCGCTGATCCTATCGGCGCGCGGGATGAGACAGGGCCCGGCACGGCCGCGCCGCGGGCCCGGTGTGACCGGACCCGCGGCGCGGGGTGGAGGCTGAGCCCCGACGGGGGCGCGGTGCCAGCGCGTCTCTCAGGCGCTCAGTTCAGGCGCGGCGCAACCAGAGAGCGCCGTCGGCCGGGACGGTGCCGGGCTCCACCGGACCGGAGGCGACGAGCAGCTCGGCGTCCTCGAGGCCCTCGGGCAGCGGCAGCGTCTGCTCGGAGGTGTTCACGAGGATGACCACCTCGCCGCGGGTGAGGCCCAGCAGGCCGTCGGCCTGGCCCTCCAGGAACTCGACCGGCGCGTCCGGGCGGCCGAGGCCCAGCTCGCGGCGCAGGTGCAGAGCGCGGCGGTACATCTCCAGGGTCGAGCCCTCGACGCCGAGCTGGCGGTCCACCGCGAGCTCGCCGAACACGGCTGGCTGCGGCAGCCAGCTCTCACCGGTGGGGGAGAAGCCGAAAGCGGGAGCATCGCCCTCCCACGGCAGCGGGACACGGCAGCCGTCACGGCCGGGCACGCCGGCGCGCTTGTGCGAGGGGTCCTCGCGCAGCTCGTCCGGGATGTCCGCGACCTCGGGCAGGCCCAGCTCCTCGCCCTGGTAGAGGTAGGCGGAGCCCGGCAGGGACAGCATCAGCAGCGTCGCGGCGCGGGCGCGCATCAGGCCCAGCTCCGCATCCGGGATCTCCTCGCGGGAGAGGCCCTCGCCGAAGCGGTGCTCAGGCGGGAAGCCGTAGCGGCTCGCGTGACGGATCACGTCATGGTTGGAGAGCACCCAGGTGGTGGGGGCGCCGACGGCATCGGCCAGCGCCAGCGGCTTCTCGATCGCGGCGCGCATCGTCTCCACGCCCCAGCGGGCCTGGAGGAACCCGAAGTTGAAGGACTGGTGCGCCTCCTCCGGGCCGATGTACAGCGGGAGGCGGTGCTCGGGGATCCACGCCTCGAGCACCATCATGCGGTCGCCCTCGTAGGAGTCCAGGATCGGCCGCCACTCGCGGTAGATCTCCAGCACCCCGTCGTTGTCGAAGTAGACGGGCACCTCGCCCTCGGGGATGTCGATGAGCCCCTCGGCGTTGACCTTCGCGTCGGGCAGGCCCTCGGGCTTGACCATGCCGTGGGCGACGTCGACGCGGAAGCCGTCGGCCCCGCGATCCAGCCAGAAGCGCAGCACGTCCTGGAACAGCTCGTGCACGGCCGGGTGCTCCCAGTTCCAGTCCGGCTGGGAGGTGTCGAAGATGTGCAGGTACCAGGGGCCGGGGGTGCCGTCCGCCTCGGTGATGCGGGTCCAGGCGGGGCCGTGGAATATCGAGGTCCAGTTGTTCGGCGGCTCCTCGCCGTTCTCCCCGCGGCCCTCCGCGAAGACATAGAGGTCCCGCTCAGGGGCGTCCGGGCCGCCCTCGATCGCGCGGCGGAACAGCTCGTGCTGGTCGGAGGAGTGGTTGGGGACGATGTCGACGATCACGCGAAGGCCGAGCTCGTGGGCGCGGGCGATGAGCGCGTCCGCGTCGGCGAGGGAGCCGAAGCGGGGGTCCACATCCGTGTAGTCGGCGACGTCGTAGCCGCCGTCCTTCTGCGGGGAGGTGTAGAAGGGCGAGAGCCAGATCGCGTCGACGCCCAGGTCGCGCAGGTGGGGGAGACGCTCGGTGATGCCGGGGAGGTCGCCCATGCCGTCGCCGTTCGAATCGGCGAAGGAGCGGGGGTAGACCTGGTACACCACGGCGTCGCGCCACCACTCGGCGGCGCCGTGGGTCGCGGGGGCGCCGGCGAGGGCGGGGTCATGCAGGGTCATGGGGGTCCTTCCGATGGTGCAGTGGTGCAGAGGGCGCGCTGTGCGGTGGCGCAGCGCGCGGGGCTCAGCCCTTCACGGCGCCAGCGGTCGAGCCGCCGACGATGAAGCGCTGCAGGAACTGGTAGAGCAGGATGACCGGGATCATGACCATCACCGAGCCCGCGGCGAAGACGCCGAGGTTGTTCGAGCGGTCGGAGGAGAACATCCCGTACATGCCCACGGCGAGGGTCTTCTTCGAATCGTCGGTGAGGAAGATCGAGCCGATCAGGAACTCGCTCATCGAGCC
>DAHVRS010000104.1 GCA_027322375.1 Brachybacterium sp.
CCTCGCGATCGGCGCGGACCTCTCCACCGGCGACCGCGCCCAGATCGACCGGGTCAAGGCGCATGTGGACCTCGCCGAGGCTCTCGGCATCACCCGCATGCGCCACGACGTGGTGGGCCACGGCGGCGTCCCCGGCGATGACACGCCCCTGTTCGAGCAGGTCCTGCCGCACATCGTCGCCGGCGCCAAGGAGATCGCGCAGTACGCCGCCACCAAGGGCATCACCACGAGCCTCGAGAACCACGGCTTCTTCGTGCAGTCCGCGGACCGGGTGCGGCGCATCATCCACGCCGTCGACGAGCCGAACTTCCGCACCACCCTGGACGTCGGGAACTTCGTGTGCGTCGACGAGACGCCCGAGGTGTCCGTCGCCCAGAACCTGCCCTACGCGATGGTCGTCCACCTCAAGGACTTCTACATCCGCCCGGCCGACGCCGCCCCCGGCGACGGCTGGTTCCGAAGCCGCGGCGGCAAGCACCTGCGCGGCGCCGTGCTCGGCAACGGCGATATCGACCTGCGCGCCGTGGCCCGCGGGATCCGCGAGTCCGACTTCTCGGGCTTCGTCGCCCTCGAGTTCGAGGGCTGGGAGGACTGCCTGCTGGGCTGCGAGCGCGGCATGGCCTTCGCCCGCAGCCTCTTCGCCTGACCCCGCCTCACCCGCCTGACCACCTGCAGCACCCGAACCACCGCACCCTCACTCACTGGAGAGACATCACCCCATGACCACGTTCCGAGTCGGCGTCATCGGCGCCGGGAGCATCGCTCAGTCCCACCTCACCGCGTACGCGCAGAACCCCGACGTCGAGCTGATCGCCGTCGCGGACATGAATCATGAGCGCGCCCAGCAGGTCGCCGAGCAGTACGGTGCCCGCCGCGCCTACGCCGACCCGCACGAGCTGCTCGCCGATCCGGAGATCGACGGCGTCTCCATCTGCACCTGGAACAACTCCCACGCCTCCTGGGCGATCGCCGCCGTCGAGGCCGGCAAGCACGTGCTCGTGGAGAAGCCGATCTCCCGCACCCTCGAGGAGGCCGAGGAGCTGCAGCGCGTGGCCGAGGCCCACGACAGGGTCGTTCAGGTCGGTTTCGTGCGCCGCCACTCCCCGAACTGCCAGGTGCTGAAGTCCTTCATCGACGCGGGCGACCTCGGCGAGATCTACTACGCCAAGGCCTCCTGCCTGCGCCGGGCCGGGAACCCCGGCGGCCGGTTCGCAGACAAGGAGGTCTCCGGCGGCGGCCCGCTGCTGGACATCGGCATCCACGTGCTGGACCTGTGTTGGTACCTCATGGGCTCGCCGAAGGTGGTCGCCGTCAGCGGCAACACCTACGACAAGCTCGGCAGCCGCGGCAACATCACCACGATGCCGCGCTACAAGGCCGCGGACTACGACCCGGATCGCAACAGCGTCGAGGACCTCGCCAACGCCGTGATCCGCTTCGAGAACGGCGCCTCGCTGCTGCTGGACTGCTCCTATTCGCTGCACGCCACGAAGGACTCGATCGACGTGTCCATCTACGGCGACAAGGGCGGCGCGGAGCTCGAGCCCTCGCTGAGCATCGCCACCGAGCTGCACGACTCGATCGTGAACATCGAGCCGCAGATCTCCTCGCGCACCTTCGAGTTCGGGGTCGGCTTCGCCAACGAGATCCAGAACTTCGTCGACGCCTCCCTGGGCCGCGGTGAGTCGATCGCCCCCGCCTGGCACGGGGTGGAGATCGTGCGGATCCTCGAGGCGATCTACGAGTCCGCGGCGCAGGGCGAGGAGATCTCGGTGGCCTGAGCCCTCCTGCACGCTCTGCGGCCCGTCGGCGCGCTCGGCTTCCCGGGGCTGTACGTCACCGGCGACCCGGGTGGCATCGACGAGGCCGCGCAGGAGGGCTCGCTCTCGCTGCGGCTGGGCCTGGGCTGGGCGAAGGCGCTGAGCTTCACCACCGGCCAGTGCCCGGTGATGCGCTACCACCGCCGGCTCATGGAGGCGATCCTCCACGACAAGGTGGAGATCGCGAAGGCCGTCACCGCGACCGCGATCTCGTTGGACGATGCACCGAAGGGCTCCGCGGGGTTCGCCTCCGGCGTCGCCAAGAAGTACGTCATCGATCCGCACGGCATGACCGGGAAGGTACAGGCCGTCTGACCTGGCATGACGCAGCCTTACATCGGTGTGAGGCCCATGGGCTTCACACCGATGTCAGTTTTCTGCCCGCGATCCACTGCCCGCGCCGCCGTCGGCCGGGGCCCGGAGCGCGTAAGGTCGAGCCATGACCGAACGGACCACATACCTCCTGGTGGACGGCGAGAACATCGACGCCACCCTCGGCATCTCGGTGCTCGGCCGACGACCGCAGCCGGACGAGCGCCCCCGCTGGAACAAGCTCCTCCAGTACGCGGAGGACGCGTGGGAGCAGCCGGTCAAGGGCCTGTTCTTCCTCGCCGTCACCGACAGCCTCCCGATGGGCTTCGTGCAGGCGCTCATCGCGCTGGGCTACAAGGCGATCCCCCTGCGCGGCGAGGGCAAGGTCGTCGACATCGCGATCCAGCGCACCGCCGAAGCGCTCCTCGAGCGCGAGGACGACGTCATGCTGGTCAGCCATGACAAGGACTTCGTCCCGCAGCTGGAGGACCTCGCAGCGACGCCGGAGCGCCGCACCGGCCTCGTGGGCTTCCGCGAGTTCATGGCCTCGGACCTGCAGCACATCCCCGGGATCGAGTTCCACGACCTCGAGTACGACGTCTCCGCCTTCACCAGCCGCCTCCCGCGCGTGCGGATCATCGAGATCGACGAGTTCGACCCGCTCGATTTCGTCTGTACCATCTTCAGTCATTCGTAAAATTTCCTTAATCTCATCTAATGTGAGCGGTTCTGAAAAGATGTTTCTTTCTTTATAACTGATATCGTGTTCTTCTAACCATGCCTTTGCTTTTCGACATGAAGTACAACTAGGCGAAGTATAGAGTGTTACCATTGTAACATCACTCCTTATTTCTGCAAAAATGACATATATTAAACTTCTCAGTATCCCTACTAAGATTCCCAATACTTCATGGGCGCTACCCGTAGTCTTTACGGTGATAAATTTGCTTTTAAGCAATAAATAACATTAATCAAATATGTGATGTTTATCACAAGAAACCACAATTTTAATAATAAACTTTGTCTTACATCTTCCCTCAACTACAATATTCTCAATAGATTAGAATTGATATAATCTAATGCTATATCTAAA
>DAHVRS010000115.1 GCA_027322375.1 Brachybacterium sp.
GAGGCGAACCGGGTGCTCCAGCCCGGCGGCCAAATGGTGGTGGTCTATGCCCACAAGACGACCACCATTTGGCCGCCGGGCTGGAGGTGCACGATGCGACCTCGCTCAGCGTCGAGGTGCTCCAGGACCTGGTGCGCACCAACGACATCGACGTGGTGGGCCTGACGGTGGACGTCAATGAGGTCCGCGGTCGCAGCGGTCAGGCCTCGATCGGCGACGTGCTGCGGGAGCACCCGGCCTCGCAGGGTCTTGCGAGCGTGATCGGCCTGATGTTCCTGGCCACGAACCATGCCCAGCTGCGCGAGGGTTCCACCGAGGTCGTGACCTGGCGGGAGCTGGACGGCAACGACTACGCCGCGCGCGTGCCCTCGTTCTACTTCCTCGAGGACGTCCCGGTCGACTGATCCCCGGCCGACGGGCACCGCCCCGCCGGGCGCATAGGGCGCGGGCCAGGCGGGGATCTCGGTGCGGTGGCGTCACGCTCGCCGGACAAACGGCCCGGCGGGAGCGCGTGACTGGGGATCTCCGCCGCCCGCCTCGGCGCACCCGCATTGTCATTCCCGCGCCCGAGCCGGGAGTGATCATCTCTCCGCTGGTGAAGGCGCTGAGGCCGGAGGAGCGCAGGTAGGCGCGGAGGTTCAACCAGGTCCGGAGCGTCGCGGCGTTGACGTCGGCGTAGAACAGGACGTCCAGCGACGTGCCGGGGACGAAGGCGCCTATGACGAGGGCGCGGTCAGTGAGCACCAGCTGGTGGTGGCGGAAGAACCAGGCCAGCGGCAGGCAGGCGACCAGGGAGATCACGATGCCCAGCGCGAGCGCGATGACCACGTCGCCTGCGAGGAGGGCGACGGCCATGACGATCACGGGCGTGCACCACACCCCGACCCACACGTACCAGGGCCAGTGCATGTGAAAGCGAGCTCGTGGCGTGCCGAGCAGCTCCTGGGCTCCGCGCAGAGAAGGGCTCATGCCGGGTCGAGGCCGAGCAGCTCGGCGAGCAGGTCAGTGGCGGTCTCGGCGGAGATCTCCACGAACTGCATATGCGGGTCCGAGGCCTCGAACCCGTCGTCGGAGCGGGAGACCAGCAGCCGGTCGCTCGTGGCGTAGAAGGTGTACTGGGCGGGCTCGGCGTCGCGGCGCACGTGGGACAGCACCGTGAGCGCGCGGGTATCACCGAGGATCGCGGCGAGCTCCTCGTCCTGCTCGACCTCGCTCATCCGGGCCTGGCGCGGCTCGCCATCACCCTGCGCGACCTCGGCCTGGTCCACGAGCGACATCGCCCGCTCGGGCACGGCGGCCAGCGGCAGGATCGTGAAGTGGTGAAAGCCGTCGTGCGTGATCTCCTCCTCGAGCGCGCGGCCCTGCCCGAAGTCGTAATGGACCAGGACATGGGTCTGGTGCTCGACGATGCGCTGGAAGGTGGTCAGCGCGGTCGCGGAGCGGCGCAGGGTGAGGATGCCCTGGACGGGGTCGACGGCGTAGAGGCGCCGCGGATCCTCGCCGAGGTCGTCCCAGTCGCCGGCGAGCTGCTCTGCGGGCAGCACGAGGCGGCGTGCGATGAGGGAGCGCAGAGATATCCCGGAGGCGACCTCGGCGCTGACCTGCTGCTCATTCGCGGTCAGCCACGGGGTGGGGACGATCTGCTCGGTGGCGAGGCCGTCCAGCGCGGTGAGCTCCTCATCGGTGAAGATGCCCAGGCGCGTCGGGCCGTCGAGGGCGCCTTCGAGGACGAACGCCGCGCACACGCTGCCGCGGTCGGGGGTGGGCGTCGCGGTGGTCTCGGTCATGACGTGTCCTTGCTCCTGCGGCGTCGGGGGAGGGCGTAGCAGGCATCCTGACACGCTGCTGCAGGGCGTTCGTCACGCTGTGGACAGAGGCTCTCTGTGGAGGGAGAGGCGACCGACGGCGGAATCAGCCGGCGTCGGCGGAGTCGAGCTCTGCGAGCGGGCCAGCGCTGTCGGCGCGGAGCTGTGCGAGATCGGCGCCGAAGTCCGCCATCCGGCAGCCGCGGCCGTTCGGCTTCACGGCGATGCCCTCCTGCTCCCAGTGCGGCAGGGCGCGGGCGAGCAGCGGATGGTCGCCGGAGGCGTTCGTGACCCGCCACCACGGCACCGAGGAGCCCCAGGTGCGCAGGATCCGCCCCACCAGGCGCGGGCCGACGCCGACGACGGCGCCCACCTCGCCGTAGGCCGCGACGCGACCGGGCGGGATCGCCTCGACCACGCGCAGGACGCGCTCGACCGTGAGGTCATCCATGCGGGTGCGGGGCGTGCGCGGCGGCATGCGAGCCAGTCTGGCACGCGGCACCGAACATGACGGCGGAGGCGGCGGCGACCCGGCGGTGGACAGACCTCGGCCCCGACGGCGAGGTGCCGACGGGGCCGCGGGGGAGAGGGGCGTCTCAGGGCAGTCGCTCAGCGCAGTCGCTCAGCGCGATGGGTCAGGACAGCGACTCAGCGCGGGGGCTCGACGTCGTCTCCCGGCTGGAGGTTCTCCGGTGCGTCGGGGTCGCGCAGCTCGTTGCGCGGCAGATCCTCGGTGCGCGCCTGCCCCTCCGGCGTGAGCTGCTCCTGCTGGCCGCGCAGCTGTTCCTGCTGGCGCAGGAACGGATCCTCGATGGCCTGCTCCTCCGAGATCGCCTGCTCTTCCGAGGGCGCGGCACTGTCGCGCACGGGGGTGCTGCGGCTGTCGGTGGCATTGCTGTTGGCGTCGGAGCGGTCTCCGTCATAGCCGCCGGTGTCATGGCCGCCGGCGTCGTGTGCAGCAGGTTCGCGAACGTCGCCATCCTGGGCGGCAGAATCGCGGACGTCGGTGCGATCGACGTCGATCCCGTCGAACGCGGACCGGTCCTCGCCCTGCGCGTCGTGCGCAGCGGCGCCACCGGCGGCTCCGGCCGCGCCGCCCGGCTCGCGAAGATCGCCCTCCCGCTCGGCGGGCGAGCGGGTGGCGGGCACCCGCTGGAGCTCCTTTTCCGTGCGAGCGGCGCGGCGCCCGTGCGGACGCTCCGCCGCCGGGGTCTCGTCGGCCGGTGACTCCTCGCCGACAGCCGCCGGGGTGGCGGACTCCCCGCGCTCCGTCCGGTCGTCGCGGACGCCGTCGGTGCGGTCGGCCGGCGAGGCGTCTCGGTCATCGGCGACACTGCGCCCGTCGGCGACACTGCGCTCGTCCGGGTCTCCGCCTGCTGCGGCGCCGCCAGCCACCGCGCCGTCGGCAGCGGCACCAGTGGCGGCACCGCCACCAGCACCAGCGCCGCGCTCAGCGGGAGACGGGGTGTCGGGGTCGAGGCGGTCTGCCTCGGCGCGCTGCTCCTCGAGGGCGCGCTGCTCGTCCTCGACCTCGCGGCGGTGTTCCTCCGCCTCGGCCCGGCTCCGCTCGGCGGCGATCTTCTCCTGCTCCGCTGCCTTCGCTTTCTGCTCGGCCTGGAGCTGGGCACGCTCTGCCTCGAGCTCCTTCTCGCGCGTGGCGAGATCACGCTCCTTGACGGCGCTCTCCTTCGCCTCCGCCTCCTCGCGCAGCGCGGCCGCGCGCTGGCGGTCCTCTTCCTCCTGGAGGCGACGGCGGCGCCGCGAGGAGGCGACGCCGAGGATGATCAGCAGGATCACCACGAGGAGGAGTAGCAGGACGATCCCGACGATCACGGGGGTGGACAGATCGGCCATGGCTGGCTCCTTCGAGGTCGACGGCTCCGCCATCTCGGGCGGAGCGCACCCGCGGCGTGACGCGCGCCACAGGCGCTCTCCTGATTCCATCAGATCAGATGGCTTCCGGTGTGGATTCCGACCGACTGCTCGGATCGGCGCGTCGACCCCACTGCGCCGCACGCCGGTACTGTGGCCCTCGTGATCAGCTCCGCGCCCCGCACCGACGCCGACACCTCCACGCCTCACGAGGACGGCCCGCCCTCCGTGACCGGCGCCTCGCTCGTGGACGAGTCCCGGCGCGTGCTCGTGCACCTCCTCCAGGGGCCCTTCCTCGACGGTCGCCGCGACGGCACCCGCTATGCCCAGCTGCTGCGCGACCGCGCCGCGATCGAGGCACGCCTGGCGGACCTCTTCCTCGAGCTCATCGTGGACGACGACGCCCAGGTCGCCTTCGTGCGCCAGAGCGAGGACGACCCCGACGCGCCCAAACTGCTGCGCCGCCTGACCGGCATGAACCGCCTGGACTCGGTGCTGCTGCTGATCCTGCGTCAGATGCTGCTCACCCAGTCCTCGCGCGGCCAGCGCACCGTCGTCTCCGAGGCGGAGATCCAGCAGGCGCTCGCCGCCTATCGCCGCACCACCTCGACAGACGAGGCGGGCTTCGCCAAGGAGGTCCGCGCCTCGATCGCGAAGGTGCAGCGTGCCGGACTGCTCGATGAGCAGGGCGACGACTTCGAGGTCTCCCCGGTGCTTCGCCTCATGATCGGCCCCGACACCGCGCGTGAGTTCATCGGCCTGTACCGCCAGGCCGGCGTGGGCGGTCTCGAGGATCCGCGCGACGGCGCCGACGAGGACTCGGAAGAGGGCGCCGGAGAGGGCTCCGAGGGGGCCGACGAGGCGGCTGGCGCGAGCGAGTCCCGCAGCGCCGAGGAGTGATCTGAGACGCATTCGGGCGAGGGCCCGAGGCTGTGACGAGCGCACTCGTCCCGAGCGTCCGCTCCGTGGGCTGTGAAGGACGTTCGTCAATTGAGTGACGGTGTTGTTGCGTAATAAGGTCAGGCTTGCCTCACCCCCGGACCGGGGGTGCCGAGAGAAGGACTGACCTCATGCCGCGAATCCTCACGCGCCGCTCCGTGGTGCTCGCCGCGCTCGCCCTGCCCGCCCTCGCCGCCTGCAGCGGCGGCCAGGACACGACCGGGACGACCGGCTCCACCGTCTCCGACGCCGGTGCCTCCGCGGACGCCTTCCCCGTCACCGTCGAGCACCTCTACGGCACCACCGAGATCTCCGCCGCCCCCACCCGTATCGCGACCGTCTCCTGGGTGAACGCCGACACGGTCCTCGCCCTCGACCTCGTGCCCGTGGGCATGCCCGCCGTCGAGTGGGGCGGCAACGACAACGCCTCCACCGACTGGATCGACGCGAAGCTCGAGGAGCTCGGCGCCGGCTGGGACAGCGACAAGGCCCCCACCACCTACTCCGAGGCCGACGGGATCAACACCGACGAGATCGCGGCACTGACCCCGGACCTCATCATCGCCGCCTACTCCGGCCTCACCGAGGAGGAGTACACAACGCTGAGGAAGATCGCCCCGACCATCGGCCCCCTCGCCGCGAACTACACCGCCTCCTGGGAGGACGTGCTCACCGCCGTCGGCACCGCGACCGGCCGCGCCGACCGCGCGAGCGAGCTCGCCGCGCAGCTGACCGCCGACCTCGCCGCCGTCGGCGAGGAGAACCCGGCCGTCGCTGAGTCCACCTTCATCGCTGCGAGCCTCTCGCCCACCGAGCACACCATCAGCCTGTACTCCGGGGAGGACACCCGCCCGCGCTTCTTCACCGCGCTCGGCATGACCCAGGCCGAGGTCATCACCGAGAACACGAAGGACGAGAACACCTTCTACTTCGAGTGGTCCGCGGAGCGCGGCGACGAGCTCGTCT
>DAHVRS010000133.1 GCA_027322375.1 Brachybacterium sp.
TGTGCGGTCGTGGTCATGGGGTCCTCCTGCGACGTCTCCGCCGTCTCGGGGGCGGTCCCGTCGGCGGTCTCGGATGCGGTCTCGGGGGCGGTCTCCCGGTTCAGCGGCAGCACCATCGGGGTGCCGGTGACGGGGTCGGGGGCGATCAGGGCGTTCAGCGCGAAGACCTCCTTGACCATGGTCGAGGTGATCACGTCGGCGGGCGCGCCCTGGGAGTGGACGGCGCCGCGGCGGACGGCAACGAGGTGGTCGGCGTAGCGGGCGGCGAGCTGGAGGTCGTGGAGCACGATCGCGATGGTGGTGCCGCGGCGGCGGTTCAGCTCGCGCACCACGTCGAGGACCTCGAGCTGGTGGGTGACGTCGAGATAGGTGGTGGGCTCGTCCAGCAGCAGCACCTCGGTGCGCTGGGCGAGGGCCATCGCGATCCATACGCGCTGGCGCTGCCCGCCGGAGAGCTCGTCGAGCAGGCGGTCCTGGAGCGCGTCGGTGCGGGTGAGGGCGAGCGCCTCGGCGACGGCCTGCTCGTCCTCCTCGCTCCACTGCGGGAAGAGCCCCTGGTGGGGGTAGCGGCCGCGGGTGACGAGCTCGCGCACGGTGACGCCGTCGGGCGCGAGCGGGGACTGCGGCAGCAGGCCCAGACGGCGGGCGAGCTCCTTGCCGCGCAGGGAGTGGGTGTCCCGGCCGTCCAGGGTCACGGCGCCGCGGCGGGGAGGGAGCAGGCGGGACAGACCCCGCAGCAGGGTCGACTTCCCCGAGCCGTTCGCGCCGACGATCATCGTCACCTTCCCCTCGGGGAGGGTGAGGTCGAGGTCCTCGACGACGACGCGGCGCTCGTAGGCGAGCTGGAGGCCGCTCGCGGTCAGCTGGGCCATGGGATCACTGTCCTCTTCCGGTGGACTTCGAGCGCACGAGCATCCACAGCAGGAACGGCGCTCCGAGCGCTCCGGTGATGACGCCGGCCGGCATCTCGTGCCGGCCGAAGAGGTTCTGGCCTGCGACGTCGGCCGCAAGCACGAGCACGGCGCCCAGCAGCGCCGCGAGCAGGAAGCTGGGCCTGCCGGCGAGCAGCCGCGCGAGCGGCCCCGCGAGGAAGGCGACGAAGGCGAGGGGCCCGGCGACCGCGACGGTGAAGGAGCTCAGCAGCACTCCGACGATCACGAGCGCGATCCGGGTGGCGGGCACGGGCAGGCCGAGGCTGGTGGCGGTCTCGTCGCCGAGCTGCAGGATCCGCAGCCGGCCCACGAGCGCGGCGAGCAGCGGGACGAGCACCACCAGCGAGGCGGCGAGCACGGCGGCGCGCGGCCAGGTGGCGCCGGCGACGGAGCCGACGAGCCAGTGCATCGCATCGCCCGCCTGCTGGGAGGGCATGCGGCTGAGCAGGTACTGGATCAGCGCGGTGAACCCGGCGGCGACACCGAGGCCCACGAGCACGAAGCGGTCGTCGACCGCGCCCGCGCCTCCCGCGCCGGGGCCGCCGCGGCGGTGGGCGCGCGCCACCCAGAGCACGAGCAGCGCGGTGCCGAGCCCGCCCAGCAGCGTCCACCAGAACAGGGCGAGGCCCTGCGCGCCGAACAGCGCCATCGCGAGCACGGCCGCGGCGGAGGCGCCGAGGGTCACGCCGATGACGTCGGGGCTCGCGAGGGGGTTGCGCAGCAGGGTCTGGAACACCGTGCCGGACAGTCCCAGCGCGGCGCCGGCGAGAGCGGCGACGACGGCGGCGGGCAGGCGGTCGTCCATGACGATGAAGGAGATGCCGGGGATCTGCTCGCCGAGCAGGGCGCGCACGGCGATGTCCGCGTACACGAAGGGGGTGCCCAGCAGCACGCGGGCGATGAGCAGGGCGGCGACCACGGCGGCGAGCAGCAGCGGCAGCGCGAGACGGCGGAGAAGCGGACGGCGCAGGGCGGACGAGGACTGAGCAGGAGTCACAGGGCCACCCGCTTCCGGGCGCGCAGCAGGACGAGGAAGACGGGCACGCCGATCAGCGCGGTCATGACGCCCACCTGCACCTCGGCGGGCGGGGCGATGACGCGTCCGGCAACGTCGGCCAGCAGCAGCACCACGGGGCCCAGCACGAGTGCGAGCGGGAGGACACGGCGGTGGTCGGGGCCGACGATGAGACGCACCGCATGGGGCACGACGAGGCCCAGGAAGCCGATGGGGCCGGCGAGGGAGACCGCCGCGCCGACGAGCAGCACCACGCCCGCGCCGAGGACGACGCGGGTGCGGGTGACGTGGACGCCGAGCCAGGCCGCGGCGTCATCGCCGAGCGCGAGGGCGTTCAGGGCACGGCCGGCGCCGAGCACGATGAGCGCACCGAGAATGAGCGCGGGCGCGACGGCGGCGAGGTCGCCGAGGTCGCGGGCGCCGAGGGCGCCGACCTGCCAGGCCCGCATCCGGTCCAGCGCCCCCTGGTCGAGGATCACGAGCGCGCTGACCAGGGAGCCGAGCCCGGCAGTCACGGCAGCACCGGCGATGGAGAGGGTCACGGGGGTGGCGCCGGTGCGGGTCGCGGCGGCGAGCGCGTAGACCACAACGGCTGCGAGGGCGGCGCCGACGAAGCCGGCGAGCATGTACTGGGTGACGCTGCCGAAGGACAGCCAGTAGACCCCGGCCGCGACCGCGGCGGCAGCGCCGGCGTTCAGGCCCAGGATCCCGGGATCGGCGAGGGGGTTCCGGGTCATGCCCTGCAGGCCGGTGCCGGCGAGCGCGAGGGCGATACCGACGGCGAGGCCTGCGAGGGTGCGCTGGAGACGGGTCGCCACCACGACCTGGTCGGCGACGGCCGGGTCGAAGGCGACGAGCGCGTGCCAGAGGGTCTCCGGAGGGACGGTGCGGGCACCGACCAGCAGGGAGAGTGCGCTCGCGATCGCCAGGGCGAGGAGGCCGCCG
>DAHVRS010000145.1 GCA_027322375.1 Brachybacterium sp.
GTTCAACGCCTTCCTCATCGGGCAGGGCCTGGAGACGCTGCCGCTTCGCATGGACCGCCACCTCGAGAACACCCAGCGCGTCATCGAGTTCCTCGAGTCCGACGACCGTGTGGGCACCATCACCTGGGCGTCCCTGCCCTCCTCCCCGCACTTCGAGCGCGCCCAGAAGTACCTCCCCAAGGGCTCCGGCAGCGTGCTCGGCTTCGAACTGCCCGGGGGGCTCGAGGCGGGCAAGAAGTTCGTGGACGCCCTCACCCTCCACTCGCACGTGGCGAACATCGGTGATGTGCGCAGCCTGGTGATCCACCCGGCCTCCACCACCCATTCGCAGCTCAGCGAGGAGGAGCAGCGTGCCGCGGGCGTCGCGCCCGGCTTCGTGCGCCTGTCCGTCGGCCTCGAGCACATCGACGACATCCTCGCCGACATCGAGAAGGGCCTCGCCGCCGCGAGCGTCTGAACGCCGAGCGTCTGAACGCGGCCGAGGCGGGCACGGATACGGTGGGGGCATGAGCTCCGCGCCCGACACCCTGCCCGCCTCCCCGCTGGACGCCTGGCCTCCCACCTGGACCCCTGCCGCCGTGGTCTTTGACTGCGATGGCCTGCTCGTGGACACCGAAGGGCAATGGGTCGCGCTCCAGGACGACTACCTCGCCCGCCACGGCACAGCCCTCAGCCCCGCAGAGCGCCGCCGCATCACCGGCCGCGCCGCGGAGACCGTGATCTCGGCCCTCGCCGAGCTCGTGGGCAAGGACCCCTTCCAGGTGGGGGAGGAGCTGCTGGATGCGCATCGCGCGCACATCGGCGACCGCCTCACCCCGTTGCCCGGCGCGCTCGAGATCCTGCGCGAGATCGCGGCGCGCCGCCCCGTCGCGGTCGCCTCGAACTCGCCCCGCGACATGCTCGACACGAAGCTCGCCGGCCTCGGCATCGCGGACGTGATCGACGCCTCGATCGCGATCGAGGACGTCGCCGAGGGCAAGCCCGCCCCCGACATGTACCTCGCTGCCGCCCGCGCCCTCGGCGCGGACCCCGCGGACTGCCTCGCCTTCGAGGACTCCGAGACCGGTGCCGAGGCCGCGCTCGCCGCCGGCCTGCACCTCATCGCCGTCCCCTCCATCCCCGGGCAGGAGCCGCGCGCCCCGCGCCGCCTCACCACCCTCGAGGACCCCCACCTGACCGCATGGATCAACACCTGGGAGGTGCGCCGATGAGCCGCTTCACCGACGCCTTCGGCGACTGGACCCCGCGCGCCGTCGTCTTCGACTGTGACGGCCTGCTGCTGGACACCGAATCGGTGTGGCAGGAGACCGAGGACAAGGTCGTCGCCGCCCGCGGCGCGATCCTCCAGGATGGAGATGCCGACGTCCTGCACGGCTCGACCATCGAGGTCGCCGCCGAGCTCATCGCCCAGCGCAGCGGCCACAGCCTCGAGGACGTCCTCGCCGACCTGCGCCGCGAGTTCGACGCGGCGCTCGCCACCGGCATTCGCACCCTGCCGGGCGCTGCGGACATCCTCACCCTCGCCGCCGCGCGCGTGCCGCTCGGCTGCGCGTCGAACTCCTGGCTCGCCTCCCTCGAGGACAAGCTCACCCTCGGCGGCCTGCGCGAGCGCTTCACCGTGCTCGAGGCCTCCGACACCGTCGAACGTCCCAAGCCCGCCCCGGACATGTACGTCGCTGCGGCGCGCGCCCTGGGCGTCGCCCCCGAGGACTGCCTGGCCCTGGAGGACTCCGGCACCGGCGCCCGCGCCGCCCGTGACGCGGGAATGAAACTGATCGCCGTGCCCGCCCCCGGGCACCCCGCGCCGCCCGCCGATCTCGTGCTCGATTCCCTCACCGACCCGGAGCTCGCCGCCTGGATCGCCACCTGGTGACCCGCGCCCACCGCGACTGAGGCTGACGCGACCGAGGCCGCCGCGGCGCAGATCACCCTCTGCGCCGCGGCGCAGGTCACGCTCCAGGCCGCGGAGCGCGTGGCCCACCGCACATGATGTCCACAGATCACGAAGAGTTCGCTCTACAGCCCTCTTCCGGTGTTGACTGTCAGTCATGAGCGCATCCTCCGACCCGTCTGCACCCCTGACCGCCCGTGCCCACGGCCCGGCCCTGCGCGGCCGCGGCTGGCTGAACACCGGCGGCGCGGAGCTCGACCTCGAGACGCTGCGCGGCAAGATCGTCCTGCTGGACTTCTGGACCTTCTGCTGCGTGAACTGCCTGCACGTCCTGGACGAGCTGCGCCCCCTGAAGGAGAAGTTCGCGGACGAGCTCGTCGTCATCGGCGTGCACTCCCCGAAGTTCGAGTTCGAGAAGGACGCCGAGGCGCTCGCCGCGAACATCGAGCGCTACGAGGTCACCCACCCCGTCATCGACGATCCCGAGCTGGAGACCTGGACCGCCTACGGCGCCCGCGCCTGGCCCACCCTCATGCTCCTGGACACCCACGGCCGCATCGCCGGGAACCTCTCCGGCGAGGGCCACGCCGAGAACCTCGACCGCATGGTCACGCGCCTCATCGCCGAGGGCGAGGAGGACGGCTCGCTGCGCCGCGGCCCCGCCCCCACGGTCCTCGCTGAGCGCACCCCGCAGACCCTCCGCTTCCCCTCGAAGCTCACGATGCTGCCCGACGGCCGCCTCGTCGTCTCCGACGCCGGCCAGCACCGCATCGTCATCTTCCAGAACGACGGCGCGACCGTGGACGCGATCATCGGCGCAGGCGAGCGCGGCTACGCTGACGGCGACGAGACCGTCGCACAGTTCGCCGAGCCCAACGGCGTCCTCGCCCTCCCGCCCGAGATCGCGGACGAGGTGGGCTACGACCTCCTCGTCGCCGACACCGCCGGGCACCGCCTGCGCGGCGTGAAGGTGGGCCAGGACCGCCTGCTGCGCTCCCGCACCGCGACCGAGGTCCTCACCGTCGCCGGCACCGGCGAGCAGTGGATGCAGGGCGAGCCGCTCCCGCGCGGCGAGG
>DAHVRS010000172.1 GCA_027322375.1 Brachybacterium sp.
CAGCGGCGCGACGCCAGGCGCGCAGCCTGACGTAACCGGCGCCCAGGGCCTCGGTCCCTCACACGCTTCGCCGCGTGAGGGACCGAGGCCTTCCTCATCGCGGACCCGCTGCGCTCCGTCGAGGGCTCTGCCGCGTCGGCCGTTGCCGGCACCTACCCCTGCAGGCGGTCGGCCAACTCGGCGAACGCGTCGGCGACCACCTCGGTGTACAGGTGCCCACCGGCGATGTCCGGGTGGATCCCGTCGGACTGGAGCTGCTCCGGCGCGGCGTCGATCGCCGCGTACCAGTCCGCGACGATCGCGTTCGGGTAGTCCGCGACGACGCCAGCGAGCGTCGCGTTCGCCTCCGGGATCCAGTAGGAGCCGCCGTAGAGGTTGACCACGACGACCATCCGCTCCGGGCCGAGGGCGTCCAGCGACTGTCGCACCACCTGCTCGTCCACGCCGGCGTTGGTGCCGAAGTCGAGGACGACGGCGCGGCGCACCGTGCCCTGCGCCAGCGCCGCCTCGATCGCGGCGAGCCCGTCGGGCCACTGCCGGTTGGACTTGGCGTCCAGGGCGATCTCCGGCCATCGGTGGGTGAGCCCGTGTGCGCTGGTCACCATGATGGAGTCCCCGAACCCGGTGATCTCCTCCCCGGTCGGGAGGCTCCGGTCGACGTCCACGGGCAGCGTCTCCTGCCCCTCCCCCGTCGCTGCGGCGTCCGCCGGCACCGCCTCGTCCTGCCCGTCCTCCGTCGGCGCGGAGGCGGCGACGAGCTCCTCGTTCGCCTCGATCTGCTGCTGGGTCCGCGACTCGTCCGGCGCGGTGGCGACCGCGACCGCCGTCGTCACGACGAGCACGGCCGCGGTCCCGGCGAGGAGCCGGGCCGCCCGCCTGCCGGTGCCGTGCAGGGCCGCGCGCCAGCGCCGCCAGACCCCGGTGAAGCCCTCGCGCCGCACGGGCTGCTCCAGCCACCGGTAGGACACCGCGGCCACCGCGAGCGTCAGCCCGAGGGCCAGACCGCGGGTGGTCCAGCTGACCGCGGAGTCATAGGTGGTGGCCGGGAGCAGCTCGGTGAGGATGAGGATGACCGGCCAGTGCCACAGGTAGATGCCGTAGGAGCGCTGTCCCAGCCACGCGACCGGCCGCAGGTCCATGACCCGCTGGTAGAGCGAGCCGGGGCCGAGCAGTGCGGCGATGAGCACGGCGGTGAGCAGCGAGGCGGCGAGGATGCCGCCGCGGAACGTCATGGCCGCGTCGGCGTCGAGCACCGTCATGAGCCCCCCGATCCCGCCGAGGGCCACGAGGGCGGCGGGCTGGCGCCAGCGCTGCCACACCGCTGAGTGGAGCACGCTCTGCGGGGACGCCCACGCGAAGGCGAGGGCGACCCCGAGCATGAGGCCGAAGAGGTGGGTGTCGGTGCCGTAGTAGACGCGCGTGGCGTCCTCCCCCGGCGTGTGGAGCACCGCCATGAGGATCGCGGACACGAGCGCGACCGTGAGGGCGACCCGTACCCGTTGCCGGCTCGTGCGGGTGAGCGCCAGGAGGAGGACGAGCACGACCGGCCACAGCAGGTAGAACTGCTCCTCCACCGCGAGGGACCAGAAGTTCACGAAGAGCAGCGGGGAGGTCTGGGCGAAGTAGCTGGAGCCGGCACCGATCTCCAGCCAGTTGTTCGAGAAGGTCAGGACCCCGAGCACCTGCCGGCCGATGTTGACGAGCAGGTCCCCGCCGACGGCGGCCGCCAGGCTCACGCTCACCAGGACGACGCTGACGAGCGCCGGAAGGAGGCGGCGGGCCCGCCGCAGCCAGAACTGCGGCAGGTTGATCCGCCCTCGGCGTCCGAGCTCGCGCAGGAGCAGGGTGGTGATGAGGAAGCCGGAGATGACGAAGAAGACGTCGACCCCGAGGAAGCCTCCGGGCAGTGCCGTGGGTCGCAGGTGGTAGACGAGCACCGCGCCGACGGCGAGGGCACGCAGCCCGTCGAGCCCGTGGATGTGCCCGGACCGGGGCGTGGTGCGGGTGGCAGCGGGACGCCGTGGGGCGCCCTGCGGGCGTGCGGTGCGTGCCGGGGCGGTGGTCTGCGCCATCCGCGCCTCCTCGACAGTCGTGTCAGAGCCAGGCTAGGACGCTTCCGGCAGCGCCCGGGGCAGCCGCGCCGGTGATCTCGGTCGTTCGCCGGGGCGGAGTCAGAGCTTGGTGATCGGTGCGTAGCGCAGCAGCAGGCGCTTGACCTCGCCACCGCCGAAGTCGACCTGCGCGACGGCGCTCGACCCCGAGCCCTCGAGCCCGATGACGGTACCGAGCCCGTAGGAGTCGTGGGTGACCTTGTCACCGATGTCGAACCCGGGGATGTCGCCGGCCGGACGCGGTGTCGGGCCGCCGAAGCTCGGGGGCGCGGGTTCCGTCCGACGGGTGCGGACCGGGCCGCCGCGACCTGATCCGCCGAAGCCGGACCCGCCGTAGCCGGACCCGCTGCCGTAGCCACTGCCCCACCCGCTCCCGCGCCCGGTGCTCCGCAGCGAGTCCATCGAGGACTCCGCGCGGCGCCAGTCGAGCAGCTCCTCGGGGATGTCGGCGAGGAACCTGCTGGGCGGCAGCTGCTGGGGCATGCCGAAGGCGGTGCGGACCGCCGCTCGGGAGACGTAGAGCCACTTGCGGGCGCGGGTGAGGGCGACGTACGCGAGGCGTCGCTCCTCGGCGAGCTCGTCCTCGTCGCTCAGGGACCGCTGGTGGGGGAAGGTACCGTCCTCCAGACCCGTGACGAAGACGACGGGGAACTCCAGGCCCTTGGCGGTGTGCACGGTCATGAGGGTGACCTGCCCCTGGTTCTCGGCGTCGTCG
>DAHVRS010000173.1 GCA_027322375.1 Brachybacterium sp.
GACGCCGGCGACCACCAGGTCGCCGGCGTCGCCGGTCGTGCCAGCACTGCCGGTCCTGCTAGCGCCGCAGATCCTGCCAGCACTGCGGGGCCTGCCAGCTTCGCGGGCCCGGCAGGCGAAGCCCGTGTCCGCGGGCGTCTCGCCGCTCGCACGCAGGAGATCCTCGACCGTGCCCCCGCCGTGATCGATGCGGACACGGTCGCCTTCGACAAGGCCGTTGTCCACCAGTGCCGCTACCTGATGCGGCTGCTCGCCAGCCGTCGTCGCTCGGCGGGGGAGATGCGCGCGAAGCTCCGCGAGCGGGAGGTCCCCGCGGATGTCGCGCACGAGGCGATGGCCCGCTTGGCCCGTTCCGGGCTCATTGATGACGAAGCCTTCGCTGCGGAATGGGTGCGCCAGCGTCGCGAGCTGCGCGCGCTCGGTGATGAAGCACTGCGACGCGAGCTCGAGCGCAAGCAGGTGGAGGACGCTCTCATAGACCAGGCCCTCGCGGACGGGAAGGACGATGAGGAGGAGCGCTGCCGGGACCTGGTCCGCTCCCGCCTCGGTGCGAGCGACCGCAGCCGGCTGCAGGAGGAGCGGGACGGAGCCCACCGCCGCAGGCTCTCCCGCCGGCTCGACGCGCTCCTGACCCGCAAGGGCTATCCCGGAGACCTCGCCGTCCGCGTGATCTCCTCCGAGCTGCGCGCCGCCGCCCAGGATCCGCACGCCTGACAGCTCTCAGCCTGTGCGAGCACGTCACGCACTCGGCAGCCGGGACACGCACTGTCCCGCACAGAACACGGCTCCGAGGGCACGAAGCCCCCGGGGCCGTGACTCTCAGACCGACGCTCTGCCTCTCACGCCGACGCCGCAGAACCCTCAGCAGCATCGCTCGGCGCAGGCCCGGCGGCGTCGCCACCGTTGCTCTTGCGGCGGATCAGCTGCAGTGCCACGGCCACGCCTGCGAGGACCAGGCCGACCACGGAGACGATCACGATCGGATACACCATCAGCACACCGCCTACGAGCAGCAGTGTCCGCTCGAGCTTGGTGGTCTTGCCGAAGAAGTAGCCGGCGAGACCTGCCGCGATCACCATCATCCCGAGCACCAGCGTGGCGAGCGCCGGCGCCAGCTCCACGATTGTGCCCTGCAGCAGCAGGGACGGCTCGAGGACGAACACGAACGGGATCAGGAACGCGGCGACAGCGAGCTTCACCGCGGTCACGCCCGTCTTCATCGGGTTCGCCCCGGCGATGCCGGCCCCCGCGTAGGCGGCCAGGCACACCGGCGGGGTGATGTCCGCGAGGATGCCGAAGAAGAACACGAACATGTGCGCCGCGATGACCGGGACGTCGAAGTTGTTGATCAGGATCGGCGCCGCGATCGTGGCGGTGACGACGTAGTTCGCGGTCGTCGGCAGGCCCATGCCAAGGATCAGGCAGACGATCATCGTCATCAGCAGCACGAGCAGGAAGTTGCCCTGGGCGATGTCGATGATCGAGTGGCCCAGCCGGCTGCCCAGCCCCGTGCTGGTCACGGTGCCGGCGACGATCCCGGCGGTCGCACAGGCCGCGATGACCGGCAGCGCGGTGCGGGCGCCGGCCTCGAGCATCTGCACGATGCCCACGAAGCCGAGGCGAGTGGACTTGCGCAGGAAGCTGAGGACGAACGCCGCGGCGATGCCCCACAGCGCCGCACGGGCGGGGGAGAAGCCGTCGAGCATCATCCACACGATCACCACGAGCGGGATGATCAGATCAGCGCGGGTCAGCAGCGACTTCCAGGAGGGGAGCATCGAGCCGGGCAGGCCGCCCAGTCCGTTGCGCTTGGCGTCGAAGTGCACCGAGAGCATCACCCCGAGGAAGTACAGCAGCGCGGGGATGATCGCGATGATGATGATCTCCGCGTAGGGGATGCCGGTGTACTCCGCCATGATGAACGCGGCAGCGCCCATGATCGGCGGCATGATCTGCCCGCCGGTGGAGGCGGTGGCCTCCGTGGCGCCGGCGACGTGCGGCTTGAACCCGGCCTTCTTCATGATCGGGATCGTGAAGGAGCCCGAGGCGACGGTGTTCGCGACCGAGGAGCCGGAGATCATTCCCTGCAGACCGCTCGCCGCGACCGCAGCCTTCGCCGGCCCGCCGGTGAAGCGACCCGCCACACGGAAGGCGAGGTCGTTGAAGAACACGCCGATGTTCGTGCGGATCAGCACCACCGCGAACAGCAGGAACAGGAAGATGAAGGTCGAGGAGACCTGGATCGGGGTGCCGAACACGCCCGAGCGCGCGGTGAAGAACGTGCCCACCGCATAGTTCTGCCAGCTCATCCCGTACACGAAGACCGAATAGGCGATCGCGAGCGTGGCGATCACCACGATCGGCAGGCCCACGCAGCGCCGCGTTGCCTCCAGGACCAGGAGGATCCCGAGCGCCGCGACGATGTAGTCGATCTCCCTGAAGCCCAGGATCTGCACGATGTTGCTGGTCAGATGTCGGTACTCGATGACGATGTACAGATTCGACCCCAGCGACAGCAGCGCAAGGATCGCGTCGTACCAGGGCACCCCGTTCGTCAGGCTCACGCGGCGGTTGATCGGGTAGAGCAGGAAGATGATCGAGGTGGCGCCGCCGAGGTGGATCGCGCCCTGGATGAGGGAGGGGCGCGATCCGAAGATCCCGGTGTAGAGGTGGAAGACCGTCAGCGCGATCGACAGCCCGCCCACGATCCACACCCACAGGCCGAGCCCGGTGCGGAAGCGGCTCGCGCTGTCGTGCTCCCGAAGGAGCTCCTCTGTCTGCTCCTCGGCCTCTTTCATGGACGCGGCGTCGAGCCCGAGCTCGAGCGCCGAGTCCTCGGGCCGAGGAGCAGACGGGTTGCTGGCGGAGTTCATCTCAGAGGAGTCCCTGCTCCTGGTAGTACTTCTCCGCACCCGGGTGGAAGGGCACATCGCCCTGGCCGAAGAGCGCGTAGTCGTGGGAGATCAGGTCGCCCTGCGGGAGGGTGATCTGGTCCGCGTACTCGAAGGTCGCCTTCGTGATCTCGTAGCCGATCTCGGGGCTGATCTGGGAGATCGAGCCGACGAGAGCCGCGGCGACGGACAGGGTCGTCACGGGCGCGGTGACGAAGTCGTAGGCGCCGGGCTCGATCGTGTAGACCTCGTACAGGGACTCATCCGCGATCTGCTGGGCCTTGTCCTCGTCGAGCGAGAGCAGCGTGACGTCGTTCGTCGCGGCGAGGTCACCGAGCGAACCGGTCGGGGTGCCGACCACGAAGATCGAGGCGTCGATGTTGCCGTCGCGCAGGAGGTCCAGCGAGCTGGAGAAGTCCTGCTCGAAGGGCTCGTAGTCGCCCTCGTTGATGCCGGAGGCGGCGAGGATCGCGTCGGAGACCGCGCGGGTACCGGAGCCGACGTCGCCCACGGCGATGCGCTTGCCCTTGAGGTCCTCGACGGACGTGAAGCCGCTGTCGGTCAGCGTCACCATGTGCGCCGCCTCGGGGTAGAGCGCCGCGATCCAGCCGAGGTTGTCGACCTTCGCGCCCTCGAAGTCATCCGAGCCGGTCACCGCGGCGTTCGCGGTGTCGGACTGTGCGATGCCCAGCTGCCACTCCTGCTGGAAGATCATTCCGATGTTCTCCACCGAGGCGCCGGAGTCGGTGTAGTTGACGGTGAGGCCCTCGATGTTGTCCTGGTAGATGGTCGAGTACTCGCCGCCCAGCGGGTAGTACACGCCTGCGGTGCCCCCGGTGCCGAAGGTCAGGTCGGTGACGAAGTCGCCCTCGCCGCCGCCACCGCCCTCGCCGCCCCCGCCACCGGAGCGGGAGTCGTCGCTGCATGCGGCGAGAACTCCCATTCCCAGGATCGTGGCGCCCAGTGCGGCAAAACTGCGTCGTCGGATTCTCATGTCCACTCCTCATCGAGCACGGCACGGGGATCGTTCCTGTGGGCCGGTGGGTCCGGCGCCGTCGCCTGCGCGGCGGCCCCCGCGTTGCGGCTGATCCTAGGCAGTCGTCATCGGAAAAGCGCACTCGACATGGCGATCGTTTCCGCCTCGTGACCTCGCCCCGCCTGCGGAGCGAGCGTGCAATGAGCGCGCAACGGAGCTGGGGCGGGCAGGAGGTGGGGCTCGGATCACGCTGTCACCGCCTGGGCGGGCGGGGCGCGCGCCGTACCCTGGACCCACTATGTCTCTCACCGCTCCCGCCCCGCAGCGCGGCACCTATCAGGTCCGCACCTTCGGCTGCCAGATGAACGTGCACGACTCCGAGCGCCTCACCGGACTGCTCGAGGAGGCGGGCTATACCGCCGCGCCCGAAGGCGCCGACGCGCGCCGCGGCGAGGTCGACGTCATCGTGTTCAACACCTGCGCGGTGCGGGAGAACGCGGACAAGAAGCTCTACGGCACCCTCGGCGGGCTCCGCCCCGGCAAGGACGCGAACCCGGGCATGCAGATCGCCGTCGGCGGCTGCCTCGCCCAGAAGGACCGGGCAACGATCGTCGAGCGCGCCCCCTGGGTGGACGTCGTCTTCGGCACCCACAACATCGGCTCCCTGCCGGTGCTGCTGGACCGGGCCCGGCACAACGCCGAGGCGCAGGTCGAGATCCTCGAATCCCTCGACGTGTTCCCCTCGACCCTGCCCACCCGGCGTGAGTCCTCCTATGCCGCGTGGGTGTCGATCTCCGTGGGCTGCAACAACACCTGCACCTTCTGCATCGTCCCCTCGCTGCGCGGCAAGGAGAAGGACCGCCGCCCCGGTGACGTGCTCGCCGAGGTCCGCGACGTGGTCGACTCCGGCGCGCTCGAGGTGACGCTGCTGGGCCAGAACGTGAACTCCTACGGGGTGGAGTTCGGGGACCGCGGCGCCTTCGCGAAGCTGCTGCGCTCCTGCGGTGACATCGAGGGCCTGGAGCGAGTGCGCTTCACCTCCCCGCACCCGGCGATGTTCACCGACGACGTCATCGAGGCGATGGCCGAGACGCCCAACGTCATGCCGCAGCTGCACATGCCGCTGCAGTCCGGCTCGGATGATGTGCTGCGCCGCATGAAGCGCTCCTACCGCTCGAAGAAGTTCCTCGGCATCCTCGACCGGGTGCGCGAGCGGATCCCCGAGGCCGCGATCACGACCGACATCATCGTGGGCTTCCCCGGCGAGACCGAGGACGACTTCCAGCGCACCCTCGAGGTGGTCGAGGCCTCCCGCTTCGCGAGCGCCTTCACCTTCCAGTACTCGATCCGTCCCGGCACGCCCGCGGCCACGATGGAGGATCAGATCCCCAAGGAGGTCGTCCAGGAGCGCTTCGAGCGCCTGATCGCCCTCCAGGACCGGATCACCTTCGAGGAGAATCAGAAGCATGAGGGCCGGACCGTGGAGATCCTCGTCGCCGAGGGGGAGGGCGACCGCGACGACCGCACCCGCCGCCTCTCCGGCCGTGCCCGGGACCATCGCCTGGT